>NZ_ANKP01000235.1:0-120225 GCF_000319775.1 Cupriavidus sp. HMR-1 | reverse complement strand
TCGAATCTCGTGCTCACGCACAACACGTCAAGCTTCCTGACGATGGGCAGCTTCACGCCGGTGGCCTATGCGCCAGAGTTCGAGCCGGTGGTAGGCATCTCCGGGCCAAATTTCCGGGAAAGCAACATGGCGCAGTATCAGGGGGTGTTCGGCCCGGTCACCGCCACGGCGCATTGGTCGTTCGGAGAGCGCGCGGGTACCTTCGCCGCCGGGTCGGCCTACGGTGTGGGTGTTTCGTATCTGAACGATGTATTCGGCGTCGCGCTTGGGTACGACGAAGTGAAAACACTGAATACGGCACAAGTCGCTGGCAACTCGACGTCGAACGACTACGGCCGTGACATGCGCGCCACGGTGGCAGCTAGCTACATGCTCGGGCCAGTGAAGCTGGTCGCGGGATATCGCTGGGGGAACTCAGTGGCGCCGTCGACCGGCACACCATCGCTGCTGCCACATCGGGACAACATGTACTGGGCTGGTATCAACTGGTATGCGACTGGCGCACTCAAGCTGACGCTGGCGTACTACTACGACGATATCAAGGATGCCACCATCGGCGGTGTGCATACTAATCCGAAGAACCTGCAGCAATATCTGGCGCTGGCGGATTACAACCTCTCAAAGCGCACCGACGTCTTCCTTGGTGTCATGTACGCCCGCAATGCCTCGCTGAACTGGGACAACATCACCTACTTGCCGAATGGCCAATCCATCGGCTATTCACCCGCTACCTCTCAGGTCTACTACAAGACGCCAAGCTCAAGTGGACAGCTTGGCGTGTCAATGGGCATGCGGCATGTCTTTTAGGCATTTTTGGCGATGAGCCAGGTCAATGCCTGGGTCCTTGCCGGGAGTCTGTGCTTCCATCAGTGCAGATTTCCGGCGCAATGTCCGTTCGCAGTTGGAACCGGCCTTCGCGGGCCACACCGCCGCGTGTCGCCTCTTGGCCGAGCGAGGGGTCAGGCAGCACCCGAACTAGCCAAATCGATCTCGATTTGCGGTTCTCGACAGCAGCAACTCATTTGCTGAATCGAGGTTGCCGGTGTCTGGAACGATCGCGCCTGCGTGGATGAGCCGCTTGGCTCGCCAGAGTGGGATGCGATCGATGATGGAGGCGTTCTCTGGGGTCATCACGGCAACGTGCACAACATGCAGGGTAATCGGTGATCGCACCGTAACGAGGCGATGGCCCGCTGCCATCAGACCAATGATTCTGCGCTGAAGAATGGAGTTACCCACTTCGGATACTTGAGCGATGACGGGAGGATCCATGCTGCAGTCCTTTTTCCCCATGCAGTTGACATCTGATGCCTCGGTCTTCGCATTTCGTGCCACGATGCCGTGGCAGATCGCCTGGCAGTACGGGACATCAGCCCAAGTTGCATTCAGGCAACGCAGATAGATGGAGGCGGCAGATAGAGGGAGACAGCAGGGCCCGCATGTCGACTTCGATCGCTACAAGCTGGCCCCGCCGACGGCGCTGTTGGTGTTGCCGCACTCGTCGCTTTGGGGGCTTTGAAAATTTGGCTTGAAATGCAACAAGGTTGCATTTAAGATCTGTTTGCAACAATGTTGCATTAACAGATCGCCCGCATTTGGCAGGATGCCTTGCGGGCAAACCAAATCCTCATGCTTCCAGCCAAGCTTCCTGTCACCGTGCTCTCGGGCTTCCTCGGCGCGGGCAAGACCACCTTGCTTAATCACATCCTCCATAACCGTGAGGGTCGTCGCGTCGCGGTGATCGTCAACGACATGTCCGACGTCAACATCGATGCCGCGCTTGTCCGGGATGGCGGCGCCAATCTTTCGCGGACGGAAGAGACATTGGTCGAGATGAGCAATGGGTGCATCTGCTGCACGCTGCGCGAAGATCTGCTGCTGGAAGTCGACCGGCTGGCGAGGGAAGGGCGATTCGACCAACTGGTTATCGAATCGACCGGGATCTCGGAGCCCTTGCCGGTGGCGGAGACCTTTACGTTCGAAGGCGAAGATGGCCGTAGTCTCAATGAGGTTGCCCATCTGGACACCATGGTCACGGTGGTCGACGCCTTCAATTTCCTCCGCGACTACGGTTCGCGCGACAGTCTGCAATCGCGCGGCGAGTCACTGGGCGAGAAGGATGCGCGCACCGTCGTGGACCTCCTGATCGATCAGGTCGAATTCTGCGATGTGCTGGTCTTGAACAAGGTCGATCTGATCGTCGACGCGGACCGCGAGCGCCTCCTGGCCATTCTGCGCGCGCTCAACCCCAGGGCACGTATCGAGATCGCCGAGTTTGGCCGGGTGCCTCTCGATCGGGTGCTCGACACAGGTTTGTTCGATTTCGAGGAAGCATCGAAAGCGCCCGGCTGGATACAGGAAATGCGCGGCAAGCACGTGCCTGAGACCGAGGAATACGGCATTCGCAGCTTCGTCTACGGCGCCCGTCGACCATTTCATCCTCAACGCTTCCACGCGTTTGTCGCGGCCGAATGGCCGGGTGTGGTGCGGTCAAAGGGGTTCTTCTGGCTGGCAAGCCATCCGACGCTCGCGGGAACCTGGTCTCAGGCTGGCGCCGTTGCCAGGCACGGTCCGGCCGGTTACTGGTGGGCCGCGGTGCCGCCCGAGCGCTGGCCGGACGACCCGGAGTCCGTTGCCTTGATTCGCGCCAAATGGGACGACAGCGTCGGCGATGCGCGTCAGGAGATCGTGTTGATTGGTGTCGACATGGACGAGTTCGAACTTCGTAGATGTCTGGACGCCTGCCTGTTGACGGACGACGAGATGGCGCAGGGTCCTGATGCGTGGACCACCTGGCACAACCCCTTTCCTGACTGGCCCTGACACTTGGGGCTCCCCATGCGCCTAGGACATTGGGGATGCCTTCCCAATCCGAACGAAAGCATGAGCGCAGCCCTTCCCGACGTTTCCTTGACCGAAGTCTCCCCGACCTTCACCCCGCTGGAGTGGGTCGGCATGCAGGGCATCGACCTGCCAATCAGGCTTGTCGAGCCTGGCTATCGGCGTCAGTTGCACGCCCGCGCGGACATTCATGTCGACCTGCCCGCGCCCAGGGTCAAGGGGATCCATATGTCTCGCCTGTACGCGCTGCTGGATGCGCCGGACGATGGCGCGGGTCTTTCGCCCATCCGCATACGGCAATTGCTTGAAGCGGTGGTGGACAGTCATCGCGATTGCGAGACAGGCGGCGCGCGGCTACGCCTGCGTTTTGATCTGCTAGTCCGTCGCCCCGCATTGGTCACGGAAGGCATTGCAGGATGGAAGTCGTATCCGGTACGGCTGGACGCATCGCTGGTTGGCAATGTCTTTGCGCTGACGGCTCGGGTAACGGCAGGCTACTCGTCGACTTGTCCGTGCTCCGCGGCATTGACCCGGCAACTGGTAGAGCGAGGGTTTGCGAAGGCGTTCGCGTATAAGCGTCACGTCGACGTCGCCGAAGTCTCGGCCTGGTTGCGGCAACACGGCACGCTGGCGACGCCACACAGCCAGCGTAGCGAGGCGTCGATCACTGTGGATATTGCCGTCGATTCGCCAAACCTGGGTCTTCTCGACCTGATCGACCACATCGAGCGCGCGCTTGGCACGCCACTACAGACTGCCGTCAAGCGTGCCGATGAGCAGGCATTCGCCGCGCTGAATGGCCAGAATCTCATGTTCGTTGAAGACGCGGCGCGCCGCATTCAGGTTGCGCTGGACGGACGTTTCGCGAATCCCAGGGTTCACGTTCGGCACCTTGAAAGTCTCCATCCTCATGATGCGGTGGCTTGGGCAGCGCCGTTGCAGATGAAGCATGCACGGGAGGTGGCCGCATGACTTCCGCGCTCAGCCTCTACAACTCGCTGACCCGCAAGAAGGAGCCCTTGCGGACCGGGCAGCCGGGCCGCGTCGCGATGTATGTCTGCGGGCCAACGGTCTACAACTTCGCGCATATTGGCAATGCCAGACCGGCTGTTGTTTTCGACGTGCTGGCGCGGCTACTGCGCGAGCAATACGCAGAAGTGGTCTACGCTCGCAACTTCACCGATGTGGATGACAAGATCAACGCGAGCGCGGCGGCGGAGGGCGTGCCTATCGGCACCATTACTGCGCGCTACATCGATGCCTACCACGAGGACATGCGGGCGCTGGGCGTGTTGATTCCTGACCTGGAGCCGCGCGTCACCGAGCACATCCCCGCGATCATTGCCTTGATACGGCGGCTGATCGCAAACGGGAATGCCTATGTCGAACAGGATCATGTCCTGTTTCACGTGCCGTCCTTTCCCGCGTATGGCCAGCTTTCGGGTCGCCGACCTGAGGACATGCTCGCCGGCGCACGCGTCGAGGTCGCACCATACAAGCGCGATCCGCTGGACTTTGTCCTCTGGAAGCCGTCCACTGCCGAGCTTCCGGGTTGGCCGAGTCCGTGGGGACGCGGGCGACCAGGTTGGCATATCGAATGCTCAGCCATGATCGGGCAACACCTGGGAAGCACGATCGACATCCACGGGGGCGGCCAGGATCTGATATTCCCGCATCACGAGAATAAGATTGCCCAGGGCACTTGCGCGAATGGCGAGATGTACTGCCGCACCTGGGTTCACAACAGCTTCGTTACCGTGGACGGCCAGAAAATGTCCAAGTCGCTCGGCAACGTTCTGCTGCTGCGCGATCTGCTGGGGCAGGCGCCGGGGGAGGCGATACGACTGGCGTTGCTTTCGGCGCATTACCGGCATCCGCTCGACTGGAACGCGCAGCGCCTGCTGACGGCGCGCCAGACCCTGTCGCGCTTCTACCGGGGGCTGAAGACAGTTGAACACATCGAGATCTCGCCCGGCGAAGAGCCTGACGAGGAGGTAATCGCGGCCCTCAACAATGACCTGAACATTCCGGGTGCGCTGGCGCGACTCCACGTGTTGCTCGCCGAGCTGGAAAAGGCAGGTACCGATGCCGGCCGATCCGTGGCCAAGGCGCGGGTGACGGCGTCGGGACGGTTGCTCGGATTGTTCCAGCAGGATCCAAACTCCGCGCTCCAGGCACTGGCCGGGCCAGCAGACATCCATGGTCTCGCCACTGCTGCGGACGCGGCACGGATCGACCATTTGGTCGCGGAGCGCGAGCAGGCCCGCAAGCGCCGCGACTTCGCACGGGCAGACGCACTGCGTGAGGAACTTGGCGCGGCCGGTGTCCTGGTTCACGACACGGCCAATGGGAGTACCTGGACCCTTGTCGATGGAACTCCAGCATAAGGGCGGCGGGCGCACGTGACGACGGCATGCTGATTCGCAAGCTCTTCCGCTTCGAGAACGCCCATATCGTGCGCGGATGCAGCACGAGGCGCTGCTCGCATTCCATCCACGGGCATTCGTACAAGATCGAGTTACTGCTGGAGGCACACTCACTCGACCATGGACAGATGGTCTATGACTTCGGCCTGCTCAAGGGCGGCGCGTTTACGCTGATCGACGCCTTCGACCATGCGGTCACGCTATGGACCGGCGACGACCCAGCGTATCTGGCATCCATGCGCCAGCATTCAGAGCGTTGGGTGTTGATACCGGTGTCGCCAAGCGCCGAACAATTCTCAAGGTTGTTCTTCCGGCTGGTGGATGCGGTGCTAGCCACGACCGCCTTGCGCAATGGCGAGGGAGACGTGCGATTGCACT
This sequence comes from Cupriavidus sp. HMR-1, assembly GCF_000319775.1. Classification (NCBI taxonomy): domain Bacteria; kingdom Pseudomonadati; phylum Pseudomonadota; class Betaproteobacteria; order Burkholderiales; family Burkholderiaceae; genus Cupriavidus; species Cupriavidus sp. HMR-1. Next base: position 114,580 of record NZ_ANKP01000235.1, on the reverse strand, counting down.
CCGTCATCGTCCATGAAACGGAGACCGGCTATGCGCAGTGTTTCCGTGAGGACGCCGAGAATCCCCGCATGGGGCGCATCGAGCTTGAATCCATCGTCTTCGCGCCCGCCATCACGGCGCAATGGTGCGACGCGGCGTTGTTCGAACGGTTAAAACGCGCGTGCGGATTAGCACGCCAGGAATCCGCTACATGATCAGAAAGAACCCGAGCGGCGATCTGCCGCAGATTCACCCGAGCGCCTTCGTTGACCCGACGGCCGTCCTGTGCGGCAAGGTGGTTGTTGCGGAGAACGTATTTATCGGTCCCTACGCGGTGATTCGTGCCGACGAGGTAGATGCCAATGGCCAGCTTGAGCCGATCCTGATTGGCGCGCATTCCAACATACAAGACGGCGTCGTCATCCATTCCAAGTCTGGCGCGCGGGTATCGATCGGGGAACGCACCTCGATCGCGCATCGTGCCATCGTTCACGGTCCGTGCCGGGTCGGTAATGGGGTGTTTATCGGATTCAATAGCGTGCTATTCGACTGCGTCGTGGAAGACGGCTGCGTGGTGCGATTCAACGCCGTGGTCGATGGCTGCCATCTGCCGGCCGGCTTCCATGTTCCGTCGACGATGCGCATTGGACGATCCACAGACCTTGCCACACTCCCCAAGGTGTCCGTCGACGCCAGCGAGTTTTCCGAAGATGTCGCGCTGACCAACAACGCGTTGGTGCGCGGATACAAAGCCATCCAGAACGAGTTCTGAAACATGTCGGTTGCTCCTACGCTGCCACGCACAATCATGGAGGGCACAGCATGATGGATGGAACATTCACCGATGTTGGGCGGTCATCGGCACGCCGCCATGCGGACCTGCTGGTGATTGGCGGCACCCTCGCCACCCCCAACGGTGTCGAGCGCGCCGATGTCGCATGTGCGGCCGGTCGCATCGTGGCGCTTGGAGACCTGCAGCACTCATGGGCGGCCGATGCCACGCTCGACGCGAAGGGTCTGCACGTACTGCCGGGCGTTATCGATAGTCAGGTGCATTTCCGGGAGCCCGGCTTGACGCACAAGGAAACGTTGGAGGCCGGCACGCGCGGTGCGGTGCTAGGCGGCGTCACGGCGGTATTCGAGATGCCGAACACGCAACCGCTCACATTGCGTGCAGAGGATCTCCAGGCGAAGCTTGATGCGGCACGGGGACGAGCGTGGTGCGACCACGCGTTCTACATCGGCGGGTCGTCCGTAAATGCCGAGCATCTGGAGTACCTGGAGAGTCTGCCTGGCTGTGCTGGCGTGAAGGTCTTCATGGGCAGCTCGTTTGGCGACCTGCTGGCGGATGAAAACGAGGTGCTATGTCGGATCCTGGCGCACGGCCGCCGCAGGATGGCCGTGCATGCTGAGGATGAGGCCCGCCTGCGCGACCGCAAGGTCATCGCCGAGTCGAGCGGCGACGTGCGCCAGCACCCGGTCTGGCGCGACGCCAGCAGCGCATTGCTGGCCACGCAGCGCATCGTGACGCTTGCCGGGGATACTGGGCGGCGCCTTCATATCCTGCATGTTTCGACTGCCGAAGAGATTGCCTTCCTATCGGATCGGAAGGATCGCGTGACAGTTGAAGTGACGCCGCACCACCTGACCCTGGAGGCGCCAGAATGCTACGAGCGCCTGGGGACGCTGGCACAAATGAATCCTCCGGTGCGTGAACGTCGCCACCGGGACGCCCTATGGCAAGCGATTCGCGAGGGCGTCGTCGATGTCATCGGTAGTGACCATGCGCCTCACACGCTTGAGGAAAAGAGTCGTCCATATCCAGCTTCGCCCAGCGGCATGACCGGTGTGCAGACACTGGTGCCGGTGATGCTGAATCATGTGCATCGTGGTCAATTGAGCCTTCAGCGATTCGTCGACCTGACAAGCGCCGGACCGGCCCGGATCTTCGGTGTCGAAGGGAAGGGCCGTATCGCGCTTGGCTACGACGCCGACTTGACGCTGGTCGATCTGGAGGCTCGCAGGACCATCCGCAACGACTGGATCGCGAGTGTCAGCGGATGGACGCCCTATGACGGCATCGGCGTTACGGGCTGGCCGATCCATACCGTGGTGCGTGGCCACATCGTCGTGCGGGACGAAGCGCTCGTCGGGACGACACCTCTGGGTCGACCGTTGCGCTTCCTTGAAGCGCCACCTCGAGTGCCAGCCGATATCTGAGATCAGGTGGTAGCCGGGCCCAGCCGGGGCAGCCAATGGATGCTGATGGTGCGCGTGTCCGTCAGAACTGCAGCGACGCGTTTGCCAGGAACGTGCGTGTTGACGCTGGCAGGACAAAGCCATCGTACGTGGTCGTCCAGTACCGGCGTCCAAACACATTGTTGACCACAGCGCGCACCGTCAGCGTCTTGCCGGCCATGCGTGTGGTGTAGCGCGCGCCGACATCGGCGGTGGTGTATGACGGTATGTGCTGCGTGTTGGCCGAATTGACATACATATCGCCGGTTACCTTGGCGCCGGTCCACAGCGTCAGGCCGGGGGCGAACGGGGTGTCGTACTCGATGCGGCCTGTCACGATGTAGTTCGGCGTGGCGAACACACGCTTGCCATTGACCAGGGGATCGTCGACGCCAGAGGTCTTCGTGTCGAGCCACAACACACCACCCATCAGCCGTATATCGCGTGCTACGCGCAACCAGCCGCTTGTGTCCAGACCGGTGAAACGCTGGCTGCCGTCCTGCACGAAGTAGTTGGCCGAGTTGGTGTACTCGTAGCCCTTTTCGACGCGGAACAGCGCGACGTTGGCGCCCCACTTGTCGCGGTCGGTCTTGAATCCAAGTTCATACTGCCGGCTCTTGAGTGGGCCAAAGGTCTGCCCGGCGTTGACATTGGTGACGCCCGCCGAGCCTCCTTGCTCCAGCGACTCCACGTAGCTGACATACGCCGTGGAGAAGTCGTCGGTTTTGTACATCAGCGCAACGGTTGGGGTGAACGGAGTCGCGCTGTAGTGCGAGGTTTTGACTTGCGACGGATCGTAGTTGTCCTGCGTGAAGTCGTTGTAGCGCACGCCGGCCAGTACCGAAAAACGTGGCGTGAACTGGATTGTGTCGCTCAGGTAGACCGATTTCTGCTGAATCCTGTAGTCGCGGTACGGGATGTAGTCCTTGCCCACGCCCGGCTGCTCGGGCAGCGGCACCGGGTTATACAGATTGCTGGTGCCCATGGGGATGCCATTGCCGCCAAGACCGTTGTCGAGTTCGCGCACCTGCGAGAGGTAGCCAATGCCGGCAACGATATCGTGCTTGATCGCACCCGTCTCGAACTTGCCCTGCACCATTGCGTCGTACGCCTGGTAGTAGTAGGCGGTCTTCCAGCGGTAGTTAGTGTCGGAGAAATCCCCGGCACTATTGGTAACGTACAGGAAGCTGTCGGCGTTAAGCCGGTTCTGGCGCGCAAATCGATACTTGAAGCTGGCCTGCCAGGCATCGTTGATGCGGTAGTCCACGCCGGTGCCTACGGTAAGCGTGTCGGTCTCGTGCGACGACCACGGCTGTGCCAGATTCCGGGCCACGCTGCTGGCGGGCGGAATGGACAGGTCCGACGCGAACGACAGGCCGAAGATCGTGCCCTGCGACTTGCGCTTCCAGTACATGACGTCGGCATTCCATGTGAGGTCCGGGGTGATGCGGAAATCCGTGGCCAGCGAGAAGGCCTGGCGCCGCACATGCACGTTTGGCTCGTTGGTGTTGCCATCCTCGTTGACCGCATTGATCCGATAGCCGAAGCGGTCATCCACGCCGAAGCGACCGCCGAGGTCGACCTTCTCGCTCCAGACGCTGTTGGCCTGGTAGCCGACCGTGACTTCTCGCAATGGCTTGTCCGTCGGACGTTTCACCACATAGTTGATGATGCCGCCGGGTGAGCCGAAGCCGTACATGAAGCCTGACAGCCCCTTGAGCAGTTCCACCTGTTCGAATGGTTCGAGTGGCATGTCGGCATCCCACGTGACGAAGTTCTGCCCATCCACCTTGGTGCCATTGAGCATGTCCACGCGCATGCCGCGCACGGCGAAGTAGGAGTTCTCGGTCCGCGCGTTATCGCCCAGCACCGACACGGCCGGGTCGTACTTGAACACGTCGTTGGCCGTCTGCGCCAGGCGTTGCTGGATCTCGTCGCCCGATACGGCCACCACGGAGAAGGGCGTATCCACGGGCTTGCGGTCGCCCAGCGCGCCGCTATTGACCCGTTCCACTTTGACGGCCTCCCCGGAGCGGTCCGCCACCACGGTAGCCGCCGGCAACATGGTCGCGTCGGCTGTGTCCTGCGACTGTGCCTGCGCTGGCTGCGAAAGGCTGAAGCTCAGCGCGGCAATGGCTACCGGCGACAGGATCGGCAGCGGGCGCGCCGAACGCGTCGAATTACGCGCGCGCAAGCTCGCGTGCCTGTCGAGTGAATCAAGCATGGACATACAGACTTCCTGGATTGTTGTTGTTCTGGTGCGTGGCTCCGCACCCGGATGCGGCTGAATTCGACCGGAATACTAATACGAATGCAAATGATTTGCATTTATTACGATGTTCAGATGAGGGTCAAACGAGGGGCGATGTTCGGGTCGTTGCCAGGAGAGAGGCATCCGATCGGCCACAAAAGAGCGCTGTAGCTATCTTTTTGCCCCATACGCGGCACCGATTCGTCGAGAAAGCAACATGTCTGCCAATGTCTTATCCGACGTACAGCCGTCGTTCATCGCTTCCTGCTCAAATCCGTAATGCAAACCATTATCATATGCGTTTGTGTTTGTCGGGCCTGAGTGGAAGTCGTCGAATCATGAAACAGCGTGTGTCGGTTGGATATCGCGTGGCAATCGGCTCGCGGGTGATTGCCGCCGTTGTTGGTGGTTATGCGGTGGCGGCACTCTGTACTGGCTGCCTGTCGCTGGCACTGGTGCGGTGGACGAATGTCACCCGGTCGGAAGCCGTGATGACGGCCACGTTGATGTCGTTCCTCTGGTTTGCGTTGGCCGTCATCTGGGTGTTCGTGGCCAGTACCGCCTGGCGCGCCTGGGTCGGGTTGTGTGTGCCTGGCGTGTTGATGGCCGCCGGGTGGTTGATCTTGCGCGGTGCGTGATGGCTGAACTGAAGAAGGGGCAGGGGTTGAGGCAGTCGATGGCCTGGCTGCATACGTGGTCGGGGCTGTTGGTGTGCTGGGTCCTGTTCCTGGTGTTCTGCGGCGGCACGGCAAGCTACGTCAAGGACGAGATCTCGCTATGGATGAAGCCGGAGCTGCACGCGTCGTCGGATGGAGACGTATCCGCCGCTGATGTCGCGCAGCGTGCCTACGCATACCTGCAACGCGAGGCGCCTGGCGCCGAGCGCTGGTTCATCAATCTGCCGGACGCCCGGCGTCCCGCGATCTCCGTATTCTGGTTGCGCAAGCCCGGCCCGGCTGATGCCGGCAAGGGCAATCGCGCGCGCCTCGAATCACGCACGCTCGATGCCCGCACGGGTATGCCGATTCCCGGCGCGCGCGATACGCGTGGTGGCGAATTCCTCTATCGGCTGCATTTCGACTTGCACTACATGCCCGCGGTCCAGGCACGCTGGATCGTGGGCATCTGCGCGATGTTCATGCTCGTGGCGATCATCAGCGGCGTGATCACGCATCGGCGCATCTTCACGGATTTTTTCACGTTCCGTCCGCGCAAGGGCCCCCGCTCCTGGCTCGATGCGCACAACGCCCTGGCGGTACTGGCGCTGCCATTCCACCTGATGATCACCTATACGGGCCTGGTGACGCTCCTGTTCATGTACATGCCGTGGGGCATCCAGGCTGTCTACAAGGGCGACGAGAAGGCATTCACCGCCGAACTCGCGGCACGCGCGCCGCGCGTCAAAGCGGCGAACGAAGCAGCGGCACTGGCGCCGATCGCGCCGATGGTGGAGCAGGCCATGGCGCGCTGGCATGGCACGCCGCCGCAGCGGATAGCGGTGGAGCAGCCCAACAATGCCAATGCCACCGTCTCCCTGACGCGTGCGGAGAGCCGCGATATCGGCACCACGCTGCCGGTCATGGTGTTTTCGGGCACCACTGGTGCCGTTCAGTCCGCGCTTGGCGAAAGCGTGGCCGCGGCCAGCGCCACACGCAGCACGATGGTCGGCTTGCACGTGGCGCATTTCGCGCCGCCATTACTGCGTGCGCTGTTCTTTGTCTCCGGGCTGGCCGGCGCGCTGATGGTGGCCACTGGCGCGTTGCTATGGGCGGTCAAGACGCGCCAGAGCCATGCAAAGCATATCGCCGCCACCGGGCGCGTGCCGTTCGGGCTGCGGCTCGTCGAGGCCCTCAATCTCGGTGTCATCGCGGGTTTGCCGATTGCCTTCGCTGCCTACTTCTGGGCGAATCGGCTGCTTCCGGCCGACATGTCCCAGCGATCCAGCATGGAGATCCAGGCCTTCTTCGGCGCCTGGGCGGTGGCGGTGCTGCTGGCGCAATGGAAACCCACGCGGGAGATGTGGCGCGTGCTGCTGTGGACCGGAGCGGGGTTGTTTGCGGGACTCCCTGTGCTCAACGCCTTCACCACTACCTCGCACCTCGGGGTGACGCTGCGCCACGGCCCGATTGCCGTCGCCGGCTTCGATCTGACCGTGCTTGCCATCGGCATTGGTATCGGTGCCGCCGCATGGATGCTTGGCAAACGGCGCCCCGGAAAACGCGCAGTCCCTGCCGCCAGGCACGGCGCGGCGGAGGTGTCGCCATGAGCGTCGAGCCAGCCGCGAGCGTCGTCGGCCTTGCCTTTGCCGTGGGCGGCTTTACGTGGCTAGCCCAGGCCATCGAGCGCCATCACGCCGACATGTTCGGGCGTGGCAGCGCGCCGTCCCCCGCACGTGTCGCGCGGCTGCGCGTGCTCGGCACGCTGGCGCTACTGGCGGCGCTGGCTGCATGTGTGCTCGCCGAGGGCTGGGCTTTCGGCGTCATCTACTGGACTGGCCTTCTGACAATCGGTGCGCTGACTGCGATCAGCGCATTCACCTGGGCGCCTCGTGCCACGCCACGTCTTGCACACGTGGCGATCGGCATTGGCGTTACCACTGCCCTCGCATTGATCTGCTCTCAGTAGCGAACGGGTGGGAAAAAACATTCGCGGACACGGGTTATGCCTTGCCCTCATGGCTTCTGGATCGGGCCGTGGCGCAAGGGGGTTATTTCCTTTTGGAGTCTTATCTTGTCTCTTGCTGTAGAGCGTAGTGTTCAACCGCGTGCCTTGCGGCCATCCCCGATTTACCTGCGCCATCTGGTCGTGGCGCTGGCGGCAGCCGGCGTATTGCCGTCCGTGGCGCTGGCACAGGCAGATGCGCAGCCATCCCAATCGTCGGGCGCGCCGCAAGCCGCGGCGACGTTGCCCGCCGTGACCGTGCACGGCGACGCAACTCCCGATCAGTTGCCGCCGTCCTATGCGGGCGGGCAGGTCGCACGCGGTGGCCGGCTTGGCGTGCTTGGCAATCAGGACTTCATGGATGTGCCGTTCAGCATGACGACGTACACGTCGCAGGCCATCCAGAATCAGCAGGCACGCAGTATTGCCGGCGTGCTGGCTGACGATCCCTTTATCCGCACCAGCTATGGCTTCGGCAATTTCTCCGAGACGTACATGGTGCGCGGTTTCCAGCTGACAGGCGACGACCTGGGCTGGAACGGCCTGTTCGGCATCGCGCCGCGTCAGCTCGTGGCTGCGGAGGCGGTCGATCGGGTGGAAACCTTCCGCGGTGCCAGCGCGTTCCTCAACGGTGTATCGCCAACCGGTACCGGCATTGGCGGGGGCATCAACCTCGTCCCGAAGTACGCCACGGTGGCACCGATTACGCAGGCAACGATCGACTACACCAGTGACGCCCAAGTGGGCGGAGCAGTCGATGTCGGCCGCCGCTTTGGCAACGCCAAGGAGTTTGGGGTGCGGGTCAACGCGATGGCGCGTGGAGGTGATACGCCGGTCGATGCGGAGAACCGTCAGCAACGCCTGCTGACGCTCGGGCTGGATTACCAGGGCGAGGCGTTTCGCGTCAATGCCGATTTTGGCTATCAGAAGCAGACAGTGAATCAGGGAAGAAGCACGATCCAGCTGGCCTCGGGAACGACGGCCCTGCCGCCCGTGCCGTCGGCGAGTTCGAATTTCGCACAACCCTGGACGAACTCGATGCTCGAGGATACGTGGGGGACGATTCGCGCCGAGTACGACTTTGCGAAGGACTGGACGGCGTATGCGGCATTCGGCATGCACCACAGCAACGAGTTCGGCAACTACGGTGGTGCCACCGTCGGTAACGACGGTTTCGGCACCTCGCAGCGGCTCAGCGTGCCGTTCAAGCAGGACACAACCACCGGAGAGGTTGGGATTCGGGGTCGCTTCGTGACGGGTCCCGTCAAGCACAGCGTGAATCTGGGGTGGTCCGGACTGGAGCAGGAGAAACGGTCGGCCTACGAAATGTCCCGCACGTACGCGACCAACCTTTACGATGCCCCTGTCGTTGCGCGTCCAGCCACGGCATATTCGGGCAGCAGCATGACCGATCCGCAGGTGACTGGCCGTACGAACCTGAACGGCGTGTCGGTGGCTGACACGATGTCGTTCCTGGACGACCGCGTGCTGCTTACCGCAGGCGTCCGGCATCAAGTGATCAACACGCGCGGCTACGCCTACGGCACCAACGTGGTCACCCCATATGGCGACTCGGCAACGTCGCCCATGTTCGGCATCGTGATCAAGCCGCTCCAGAACCTGTCGGTGTACTACAACCATATCGAGGGACTGGCCGCCGGGCCGACGCCGCCGTCGAGCGCTACGAACCGGAACGACGTATTCCCGCCGATCAAGTCGAAGCAGGATGAGGCTGGCGTCAAATACGATGCAGGCAAGTACGGCACAACGCTTGCGTTCTTCCAGATCAAGCAGCCCAACGGCATTACGCAAGGGAACATATTCTCGGTGGCTGGCGAGCAGCGCAACCGTGGCGTCGAGTGGAGCGTGTTTGGCGAGCCGGTACGCGGGCTCCGTCTGCTGGGCGGCATCGGCTATATCGATACGAAGATGTCAAACACCGGCAATGCCGCGACCGAGGGCAAGGAGGCGATCGGCGTGCCGAACTACACGCTGACGGCGAGTGCCGAATACGACCTGCCCTTCGTGCCGGGGCTGACCGTCTCGGGTCGGTACATCCAGACCGGCAGCCAGCAAGCCAATGCGACCAACACGATCAGCCTGCCGTCCTGGAACCGTTTCGATCTGGGCGCGCGATACACGTTCAAGGCCGCGCAGATGCGCTACACGATGCGTGCGTCGGTGGAAAACCTTGCGGACAAGGATTACTGGGCCTCGTCGTATGGCGGCTATCTGGTGGTTGGCCAACCTCGCACGTTCAAGCTGTCCATGACCGTGGACTACTAAGCGTGCCTCGTCATGCCGGGCGGCGATGTGCCACCCGGCATGACGACGGCCCGGGCATCTACCCGACGATCCACTCGCGGGCTTCGCGGGACTGGCTCATTGTGAACGTGCGGATTTGCCCGGGCACCAGGAACCGGAACACATTGATCGAGTGCCGAACCCAGTCATGGTCGGTGACCACCGCAACGGATTCCCATTTCAGGTAGTGCGACACGCCGAGCTTGAAATCGTCCCACAGGGCGCCGGGCTCCATGCTCGTTATCGTGAAGTCGGGCCCCAGCTCGTAGTAGAGGCGCACCTTCTCGCGGCCGGTCAGCACCGCATCGATGGCGGGAATCAGCACCTTCTCGTAGTCATCCCGCGTCAGCTTGCCGTTGCCGTGCACTGCGACGACGTTGGCGGGAAAGCCGTCCAGAATTTCCATCATGGTTGTTCTCCTTGCGGAACGGCGCGCCGTGGCACGCGCTCCCGATCGTTACCGGACCGGCCGGTGAGCACGACACACCACCGGACCGTCCGATTTCACCGTATATCGCGCGCGCCCCCGGGGCAAGCATTCCTTTCGTATCGTCCCGGTGGGATCAAGGTTGACCGCCGATGAACACGCGCTCGGGGTGCGGATGGCTCAGGAAGTCGTGGTGGGAGATATGCCAGCCGTACGCGCCGGCCATGGTGAAAGCGATGCGATCTCCGACACGCAGCCGATCCACTGGCACCTCGCGCGCCAGCACATCCTTCGGCGTACAGAGTTCGCCACACAGCGTCACCGGCTGCCGCTCAACCACGGGCCTCGGAAACGGATAGTCCCAGTGGTCATTCGGCAGCACCTGGAACGGATGGTTGTGCTGCCATGACACGGGCAGCCGGAAGTGGTGAGTGCCGCCGCGCAGCACGGCGAACCATTTGTCGTGGTTCCGCTTCAGGTCGATGACCTCGGCAACATAGCAGCCACAGCCCGCGCTGATAAAGCGGCCGCACTCGAAGACGATGCGCGTATTCGGCGCCGTCTCCCGCAGCAGGGCGGCCAGTCCATGGCAGAAGCGGTCCCAGTCGAAGTGGCGCTCTGGATTCTGATAGTCGATACCGATGCCACCACCGACGTTCAGCCACTCGAGTGTCAGGCCGTGCAGGTCGCGCAGGCGCTTGGCCAGCGCGATATGGCGGCCGATCAGGGCCAGATGGGTGTCGGCATCGAGACTGTTTGACCCGGCGTGCACATGCAGGCCAACCACGCGCACATTGGGCATCGTGCGGGACAGCGCCAGCGCATCGGGTAGTAGGGCCTCGTCGATGCCGAACTGCGTGGCGCTGCCGCCCATCTGGAGCGTGGCGCCGGGCAGACCGTAGGCGGGGTTCGCGCGAAGCAGCACATCGGCGCAGCGGCCCTGCCGTCTTGCTACGGCATCCAGCCGACTTAGCTGCAGCGAGCTTTCCACGTGAATCATGCCGACGCCAAGACGCAGCGCGCCTTCGAGTTCGGCATCGGTCTTGCCCGGGCCGCCGAATGCGATGGGTACTTCGGCATCGACGCCGCGGACGCGCTCGATCTCGCCGAACGAGGCCACTTCGAAACCATCGGCTACACCCAGCAGGGCCCGAAGGACGGGCGCGTCGCTGTTGGCCTTCACGGCGTAATACAGTGCGCATTGCTCCGGCAGCGCCGCCCGCAAGCGCGTCGTGCGCAGGCGCAGATCGTCGAGATCGTAGAGATAGGCGCAGACTGGCTCGCGAGTATCCCGCCCGGCGATGTAGCGGGTAACGTGTGTCAGATCCATGGTTGTTCCTGTTCGAGGCAGCTTATGTCCTCATGCTGCTAGGCAATGCACGCCTGCCGGTGGGCGGCCATCGCACGGCGGGCGATGCCGCGATCGTCGCCAAGCACCATCATCCGCGTGCCCCGTGCACGCCATGCGACGGCGTCATCGGGTGTGCGGGGCAGGGCGCAGAAGTGTTTGTCATGACGCAGCGCGGCGGCGGCGATCGTATCCACGGCGTCGCGCACGTGCGGATGGCGGGTTTGCCACGGCACGCCCAGCGACTGCGAGAGATCGGCCGCACCTTCGAGCAGCACGTCGACGCCCCGTTGCGCCGCGATGTCATCGGCGTTGCGCAAGCCCGCGGCGTCTTCGATCATTGCCACCACGAGCGTGTGCCGTGCGGCATCCTCGGTGGCATCGCGCAGATCGTCCCGGCCGTAGCCGCTGTGCCAGGTGGCATTGAGACCGCGCTTGCCTGTAGGGATGCCGCAGGTGTGGTGGCAGCAAGCCACCGCTTCGCTTGCCTGCGCTGCACTGGTGATGCGTGGGAGAACGATCCCTTGCGCGCCAGCGTCCAGCGCCGGTGCCACCTGATGCAACGCTGCCACGCGCACCAGCGCAGCGATGCCACTGGCACGCGCCGCCAGCAGCATCGTGCCAAGCACTGCGCCATCGATCAGCGTGTGCTCCAGATCGATCACTGCGAAGTCGTAGCCAGCGGCGGCGATCAGTTCCACTGTGAGCGGCGTCGGCGTCGAGCAGAACAGGCCGACGATCGGTTCGTTGCCTGGCGTGAGCAAGCGCTCCTTCAACGATTGCACGATGCCTCCGTCGGTGCGTGGTCTGCTGCAAGCCTGGTTGCGGGCGCCGATGCGAGCGCCGATGCGAGCGATGAGGTGAGCGGTGATGTGGGCGTCGATGCGAGCGCGCTCGCGAGCGGGTTCGGCGCGTCGCGTGTGCGCAGGCGGACTTCCGGCAGAAAGCGGCGGCTTGCAAGCAGTTCGATGGCCATGGTCGGCGCAAAGCAGTCGAAGCGCGCGAACTGTTCGGCCAGATCCGGACGATCGGCCTGGTAGTCGCGGATTACGCCGGCGACGATGCGCCAGAACGCGGGTTCTTCCAGATAGCCGTGGTCGGCCAGCATCGCGCCGAACTCGGCCAGATTGACGAAGAACAGGGCGTCGCAGGTGAAGTCGCGCAGTTCGTCGGCATCGTCGGTCTCGATGAATGAGTTCGGATTGACCAGCGCGTGTTCGGGCGGCGGGGCTGTCAGCGCGGGCGGCTCCGTCGACAGCCATTGGCGCGAGAAACGCACGCCGTCGTGGAAGTCCTTGAGCGCGACGCGCTGGGGCAGGCCATCCACGTGGATCAGCAGCATGTTCTGCGCATGGGATTCCAGCGCGATTCCATGAACCCACAGCAGGTGCAGCACCGGCAGCCATGCGCGTTCGATCAGCCGGCGCACCCATGTGGCGGCGCCATACCGATCGAGCCACGGCGCAAGCAGGGGCTGGCCATCGCTGTCGCGATGGGCGAGGGCGGTCATCGGCAGCGCGCGTTCCCCCGGGGCGAGATGGCCGTGGATGCTCTCGCGCCAGATGCACGACAACGCGCCGTATTGTCCCTGAGCGGGTGCCGGCGGCATGTAGCTGACGCCCGCCACCTCGCGCAACAGGATCGGCGCCGCCATCGGGGGTGTCCACGTCGTGCTTGCCACCAGGCAGGCCAGCCAGTCGCTCAGCGGCGCGGCGTTGCAGACCGTATGCGGCGCCAGCACGCGTGATGTCGACGTGTTCACCATGTTCATGGCCAGTTTCAGCGATGGCGCTCCGGGGTGATCCAGACTGGCCAGCGTACGAATCGACTGCTGGGGCAGGTAGCGCTCGGGCAGTGTGCCGATGGCGATCAGATCGCCTTGCGCGAAGGCGGCGTGGAACGTCGGTGCGGCAACCTCCGCCCACTGCCACGGGTGGACCGGTAGCGGCAAGTAGTCGGCCGGGTCCATACCGTACTGGGCCAGCACCGCATCAAAGCGCTGACGCGTGGCATCGCTCAGCAGGGCGCCAGCGTTCTGCCCAGGGACGGTGGCGCTGGCCGACGCGCAGCAACGATCCCGCCGTGCGGCGAGTAGCACGGGATGTACCGCCGAGGCACATTCCGGGCCGAAATGTGCGTTGTCGATCATCGTGAAACCAAGGCGGGACTTGTAGGACGGGTGGTAGGGATGCGCGCCAGTCAGGCGTGCCTCGACGGTGTCGTAGTCGGCGTCGCGCAGCAACTGGCCGCTGGCACCATTTGCATGGTGCGAGTGCGCATCCTTGATTTGCGTGGATAGCAGTTCCATCGCGAACTGCTGAATGCGCTGGGGATCGGCGTCGAACTGGCCGGCGAGTTCGTGCAGCAGGCGCGATACATCGTCCGCCGCCGTCTCGTCGCCACCGTGTGCGCGTATCACGTTGTCCAGACGGATGCGGCCGAACGCATCGATGCGCCTGACCGCGCAGCGGTACCGCACCGGTTGGCCATCGGCTGCAACGGCTGGGAGCGTGACGGACCCGGCGGTCCAGTGGACGTCGCGAAACACGTCCTCGAACAGCAGCGCCTCCATGAGTTGGCGGATCACGCGTTGCGTGGCACGGCGATAGTGATCGCTCTGGATCAGGGCTTGATAATCGTCGATCTGCATGGCGGTTACGCGTGCGGGTGATGAAGTGGGTTGTCGATGGCTACCCAGGCCGGCGTTTCGCCATGCCGTCCGAAGCAGCTCAGCAGATTGGCCTTGGCGGGCAGCGTGGGCATGGCTGCGAGCTGTGCCAGTACCGTTCGGGCAGTGGGGCCGTCGTCATGCAGGGCGCGGGCAGTCTGTTGCCACAGCGTTTCCTCGCTGCAATGGCCGGTACGGGCGATGCACGCGATGCAATGGCCGATGTGGTTCACCATCACGTAATAGGCAAAGCGGTGCAACGCCGCGGCGTCGTCGTAGAGCGCCGGGCTGCCGTCGAGGTCGTCCGCCCAGGGATACCGGTCCCGGCTGATGCTGACGCCCTCCATGTCACGCACATAGCCGTGCGCGGGCCAGCCTTCGTGGAAGGCAACCATGCTGTTCTGCAGATGCGCTTCGAGGCTGATGCCATAGTCGCCGAACAGGCGCGTCAGCGGCAGCAGGGTGACTTCCAGATAGCGCGCCCACCAGCGGCTGACGTCTTTCACGGCTGGTGATGCGCCTAGCGCCTGGCGCAAGTGGGCCGCAAGCAGACTCGTGCCGTGTGGTGGGTCTTCGAGCACGGTCGCCAGCACCTGGGCGGTATCGCCATGTCGCTCGGGCAGGCCCTGACGATAGATCACCGCGGTACTGGCACGGAGTCCGGGGTCATCGATGTCCAGCACCGCGCCACCAAGCTCGGTCAGTACCGTGAAGCGATCGTTGACCCGGACCGATGCCGGTACTCGCGCGATGGCGCGACTCGCATCGAGCGCACGCAGCACGTGCTCGGGAGGATTGTTGCGGACGAAATTGGTGATCCGCACATCGATCGCGAGCTTCAGGAACAGGCGCTGGCGTGGCAGCCATACGGTACGTACCGAGGACGTTGGCCAGGCGAGTTCACCCCGTTGTCCGAGCGACAGCAGCGCGCCACGCGCGATCAGCGCGCGGATGGCGGGTTGCTGCAGCAAGTGTCGAGCTTGCCAGGGGTGGCAGGGCAGCAGCCGATACTCGCCGTCGCGCAGCAAGGGCGCAGCGAACGTCATGACCTCCGGGTCGATCGGCAACGGTCCGTTATTGGAGCTGTGGGATGCGAAGTGTTCGTTGGCGACCGCCAGGTAGTGCAGCGGAAACGCGGTGCCGAACTCGGGCGCGTATCGGCGCAGGTCATCGTGCGTGAATCCTTCGGATGCCTTCGATGTTCCATGGAAGACATGGCCGAAGCGCAACCGCTGCTCGGCGGCGATGAAGGTCGACGGCGCGGAAGGTGCGGGCGCATCGGCGTGATAGAGCCGGGCCTTCTGCGCACCGTTGCGCATCAGCGCGGCAAAACGCACGGGCCATTCGTCCGTGGCGGCAGCAGGGAAGCTGGCGGCCAGCGCATCGACGATGGCGTCGACGAGGGCCTCGGCCTGGACCAGTGGCGTGGGCTGGCCATCCTCGGGGTCGAGCATTGCGGCGTGTGCGACCCGGTGGTATCCGATCGGCGATACGTAGTCGAGCGCGGCCGCGAGCCATCGGTGGTTGCCATCGGCGTGGGGTAGTGCGATCACGGCAGTACGGAGGCCTGACGCCTGCCATATCGACAATGTTGGGTCGAGCGCGGCGGGAACAGAATGATCGGCTGGCAGGTGAGCGTGGCCGCAGGGATCGTGGATGCCGCTTTCGCGGCAGTAGGTGTTGAAAAACTGCTCGATCAGGCGCCGCTCCACCGGTTCGACCGAAGGGGTTGTCGCGGAGAAAACACGTTTGGCGTGCAGCACGGAGACTGCAGGTTCGACTGAGAGTATTGACACGGTGTCACCTCGCATCATGGACAGGGGCGAATGAAGGAGAACGGCCTGGCAGGACCAGCAGGGCAGATACGACGAACATGGCGGCCGTCACCCAGAGCGCGGCGTTCGGGCCACCGAGCGGCAGACTGATCATCACGGCCAGCGGTCCGACGAGTTGGCCGGCCGTCATTGCGCTACGCGCCACGCCCGTCGCGGTGCCGTGCAGCGCTGCGGGAAGCACCCGATGGCAATGTGCGAGCACGGACAGCGCCAGTGCGGCAAACAGCGCGCCGTGAATCACGCGGAGCAGCGCGATCTGCCAGAGCGCGGTGGCCAGCGGCAGCAGTGCAATGGCCGCCGCGCATCCGGACGCGGCAAGGAGAAAATGCCGCCCGGACGCCACGCGATCATTGCGCGCGCCCCACCAGGGGCTGGCGAGCATCGCCGCTAGCCAGCCGAGCGCGTGGAGCGTGCCCGCTTTGCTGGCTAGCAGCGCATCGTGCGGCGCGCGCTGCTGCAGATAGAGCACGAACACGTTGACGAGCGCGAATGCACCCGCCTGCGACAGACAGGCGGCGGCCAGCCAGCGGCGCAGCATCAGCACATCGCGGATGGGCTTGCGCTTGCCGGTGGAAAGTGCTGGCGCGGTGTGAGTCGGCATGTCGCGCAACAGGGTCGACAGCGCCAACGTCAGCAGGGCATTGAGCGCTGCCACCGCAAACAGCATCGGGCGTGGTGACCAGACATCCTGCAGCACGCCGCCGAGCACCGGGCCCAGCAATGCGCCGGCCGCCACCGCCGACTCCTGAAGGCCAAACGCCCGGTTGCGCGAGGCGGGTGCGCTTACGTGTCCGATGCATGCGGTCAGCATCACGCCGATGGCGCTGGCGCCTTGCAGCACCCGGCCGACGATGAATCCGGTGACATGCTGCGAAGTGGCCAGGACCAGCACGCTGACCGTGAAGACGACCAGTGACACCAGCAAGACCGGGCGATGACCGACGCGATCGCACCAGATGCCGGTGAACGGCGCCACCGCGAGCGCCCCGACCGCAGGCGCGGCCAGCGCGACGCTGCTCCAGTCGGTGCCATGGGCGCCCGGCATGGCGTGCAGGTAGAGCGGCAGAATCGGCACGAGCGTCATTAATCCCGTGGTGACCACCACCTGTGTGGCCAGCAGTACCGTCAGCGTTTGGGGGCGATTGGGACGCATGACTATGGCTCTGGCTGGCGCAGCGGATTCGGCAGGCGGCCCATCGCGCTGGGCATTCCCGTGCCGATCGTTTCCCGGGCGAGCAATGGCGCGAGCACTTGCTTGAACGGCCACGTGTCGGCTTCCAGCAGGGCATTCCGGACGATGACCGCAACGTGAGGTCTGGCGATGACGCCTTCGCGTAGCAGTGCGTCGATCCGTTCACGCACGATGCGCCAGCCGGTGTTCTCGTCTGCCTCGTACGCGTCGGCAATGGCCACCGCCATTGCGAACAGGTTCACGCAAATGCCTAGCGTCTGCAGGTAAGCAAGCAAGGCATCGGGCGCGTCCAGGATCAGCGTGTTGGGCGTGGAGCGATCAATGGCATAGTCGGGTGCCGGCACACCAGCGTCGGCCATCAACGCCGGGCAGATGCGCAACGTGTCGTGATCGCGCAGCACGAGACCGTGCAGGCCAGGACCGCTTTCCGTCGGGGCGATCACCAGCAGCACGTTCTGGCCATGCAACTCGGGCATGACGCCGTGCGCGAAGCAACGCAGGCCAGCTTCCAGCAACAGGTGGGAGATGCGCCGGAACCAGTCCCATGCCTGTTGAGAATCGCTGGCACCCAGCGCACGCAACGCGGGGAGTTCGCCGCCGCTGGTGACAGCGGCGCAGGCTGCCATCGGCATCAGCCAGCTACCGGGTGGCAGTTGCTCTGGCGCGGGATAGCGGCGCAACAGGCAAGCCAGTTCGCCGGGCTCGCGCGTCAGGACGTCGTGCTGACGCAAGGACCACCAGTCCTGCTCGTCGCACAGGAACAGGTACTGGTCCAGCCACGCATCACGTGCCTGTAGCCGGGCGAGGCATGTCTGTGCCTGCACGCCGTTGTGGAGATACCGGGGTGGCAGTGTTCGCGTTGCGCCCAGGGCTTGCACGCTGAGCGAAAGCTTTACGTGCAGCGGATATGGCTCCGATGAGTCCGGGACGGCCATCGAACGAAGCGAAGCCGTGGGCCACGCATCGCCGTGGCTGCCCAGATCAATCCACGACATGCCGGACAGATGATGCCGCTGCCACGGATGCATCGGAAACCAGAGGTGCGAGG
This sequence comes from Cupriavidus sp. HMR-1, assembly GCF_000319775.1. NCBI lineage: Bacteria > Pseudomonadati > Pseudomonadota > Betaproteobacteria > Burkholderiales > Burkholderiaceae > Cupriavidus > Cupriavidus sp. HMR-1. The sequence goes on along the minus strand of NZ_ANKP01000235.1, from coordinate 96,629 downwards.
CATCGGTCCGGGCAGTCTCCGCCCAAGTGTGCAGCCGCTCGAAGGCGTGAGGGTTCAACAAGGCTTTGGCGATGGGTTGTCCGGTCTCCGGCACGCGTGCGCTGCCGCGCACCTGACTGCGCGGTAGGGCCACCCATCGCAACTGCAGCGGTTGGCCCGTTTCGGTGTGATAACCGGGCGTGTCGGGGCGCGCCTTGTTCCCCCAACCCTTGGCGCGTGCGAGGGGGTGGAAGGGCCGGTCACGGAGGCAAGTCAGTGCTTCCCAATGCATCAGCACATCGGGGGCGGCGCGCGCTTTCTCCACGATGGCGTCCTCGTGGTCGAATGTGTGGGCGGATTGGGCGCGAGCCAGTTCGAACAGCGCGCGCAAACGCTCGCTGCAGTGCGGCCACCAGTCGGCGCCCTGTAGTGCCGCCAATGCGTCCGTACCATCGACCGTGGTCTCGGCGCCATCGCGCCGCAGCGTCAACGTGGCATCCTGCACGGCCAACGGGCGAATGCCGAGCAGGCGTCGCCCGCATGCATGAAGCTCTCCCGCCCGACCAAGGGCGATGACGAGCGACGCGCCTTCGCCTGCGTCGTGATCCACGATACGCGCGTGGTTGCGGAATCCGTGGAGGTCCTCCAGCCACAGCGCGTCGATCAGGTCCTGCACCAGCAGGCGTTCATGGAAGCCGCCACTCATAGCAGCGGCAGGCGCGTGCCGGCGTTTCGTTCCAGCGCCAGGTGGTAGAAGTGGCGCGCGCAGACCATGTCGTCGAGCGCCATGCCCATCGGATTGAGCAGGATGATCTCGTCGTCGCGCTCGCGGCCGGGCTTCCTGCCGATCACGATCTCGCCCAGTTCCGCGTGCAACTGCTCGCGGCTGAAGCGGCCTTCGAGCACGAGCTGGTTGATGATCTTCTTTTCGCGGTTGGATTGGTCCCAGTCGTCGACGATCACCTTGTCGACCTTCTCATAGACATCCTTGTGCACGTCCATGATCGATACGTTGCAGACGAAGGCGCCGGTCTTGAGCCAGGCGTGTTCGAGGTACGGCGTATCGGTGACCGTGCAGGTCACCACCACGTCGGCGGCGCGCACGGCCAGTTCGGCGCTGCCGCACAGTTCCCAGCCCACGGCGGGAAAGCGGCTGCCGAGCATCGACCGCATCGCATGCATGGCGTCGCGCGAGAGATCGAACAGGTGCACGGCGCGGATTTGCGGGAATTGCTCGAGGAGCGTCTGCATCTGCATCTGGGCGATCGGGCCGCAGCCGATGCAGGCGACATCGGTGAAGCCGCTACGCGCCAGATGCCGCGTGGCCACCGCCGTGATGGCGGCGGTGCGCATGCCGCTGATCAGGCCGCCTTCCATGATCGCCACGGGGTAGTTGGTGGTGGCGTCGTTGAGCACGATCACCGCGCTGGCGCGCTCCAGACCGAATCGCGCGGGGTTGTGCTGGCGGCTGCCGATCCATTTGATGCCGGCGATCGGGTCGTCGCCGCCGATGTAGCAGGGCATCGCGATGATGCGGTCGGCGATATGGTCGGCGCCGGACCAGCGCAGATAGGGCTTGAGCGGCTGCACATGCTCGCCGCGCGCGTGGATGGCGAGGCCTTCGGCAATGGCTTGTACGAAGGCGTCGGAGTGGTCCGCGCCCAGCGCGATCAGGTCGTCGCGGCTCAGGTAGCGTATTTCGGGCTTGGTCTGGGAGGGGTCCGATGCAGAGGGAGAGGCGGTGGATGAGAGCGTGGGCGAGTTGGTCATGCGGACACTCCGGCGGGGATCAATGAGGCAACAGTGGGAAGGGCGGCGAGGTTCGGCACGGCGCGACGCGCGGCGATGCGTGCGAGCCAGGCGTCGTCATAAACGGTGTCCAGATAGCGTTCGCCGCGATCCGGGAACAGGGTGAGAATGCGCAGCGGTCGATGGCTGACCGGCGTGGCGTGTAGGACCTGCTCGATGGCAGCGACGACCGCGCCGGAAGATCCGCCCGCGAAGATGCCTTCGCGCGCCAGCAGGCGCCGGCACGCCGTGGCGGCGGTGTAGTCGTCGATATGGATCACTTCGTTGATCTCGTCCCGGCACAGCAATTCCGGCACGCGGCTGGCGCCAATGCCCGGCAGCTCGCGCGCTTGCGACGGTTGGCCGAACAGCACGGAACCGACTGCGTCGACGCCTACCACGCGCATCGACGGCCACGCCTTGCGCAGCCGTCGCGCAATGCCATGCACGGTGCCGGACGTGCTGACGCCGAGCACCAGCACATCTGCCGGCTGGGCAAGCTGCGCCAATATCTCGGCGGCCTCGCCGTAGTAGTGGCTTTCCCAGTTGAGCGGATTGGCGTACTGGTTGATCCAGATCGCATCGCGCTGTTCGCGCAGCATCTGACGCACCCGCTCGATACGCGTTTCCAGGTATCCGCCCTGGCTGTCCTTCGCGGTCACCTGCTCGATGCCCGCGCCGTAGCAACGCAGGATCTTCAGGTTGGTGGGCGAGATCTTGGGATCAACCACCGCCGTGAAGCGCAGCCCCTTGAGGCCGCAGATCATCGCCAGGGCGATGGCGAGGTTGCCCGACGAGCTTTCGATGATATGAGAGTGCGGCCCGATCGTCCCTTCGGCCAGGCCTTTCTCCACGATGTAGCGCGCGGGCCGGTCCTTGACGCTGCCGGCCGGATTGAGCAGTTCCAGCTTGGCGAAGACCTCCGCGTCCGCGCGGCCGAAGAGGCGGCGTAGCTGGACCAGTGGCGTGTTGCCGATACTCTCGATGATGCTGTTGCAGACCATGGTGCAAATCTCCTTGCTGATAGGGCGCTGTTGTGCATGGCAATGAGAATCGTTACTAATTTCGGCCGTGACAAGGCCCGAAAAGCCTTGTCACGCCGTTACCAGCGGTGCTGGTAGGTGGCGGTAAGCGTGATGCCGGCCGCCGGGAGATGGCTTGTGTTGTTGCTGTTGCGCAGAAGCTGGCTGTAGAGCGGGTAGTAGTAGCGGTTCAACAGGTTCTGGATGCCAACAGTGACCGTGTCCTTCTTCGTGACCTGGTAGCTGCTGATCAGATCGAGCGTGGTGTAGCTGCTCACGTCGCGGCGGCCGAAGCTCGTCACGCCGTTCAGTCGGTAGTCGTACCCGGCGAAGAATGTGGCTTGAAGCCGGTTGTTCCATCGCGGCACGGGGCGGAATTGCACGTAGCCGGTCAGCTTGAGCGGCGGGATGCGGTATCCGGTCATCTGTTGGCTATCGCGGCCTTGCGGGGTTTCGCGGCCCTGCATCCAGGTGAAGGTGCCACCCGTGCCCCAGCGTTCGTCGGTGGACAGATAGTCGGCCGATGCTTCCACGCCATAGATCTTTTCCGCGGTGCGCGTCAGGATCAGGCCGTTGTTGAAGCTCTGCACGTCGCCGAGGTCCGACGTGGTGTAGAAGATCGCCAGCGAGCCGAGCGTGTTGCCGAACGCGCCACGCCAGCCCAGTTCGTAGTTATTGGTCTTGACCGGCTGCAGGTCGGACGAGCCGATATCGAATCCCGCGCGCGCATTGCGCACCTGCAGGCCGATATCGGGCAGGTTGAAACCCTGACTGAACGCGGCATAGAACTCGTGGTCCTTCACCGGCTTGTAGGCCACGCCGATATTGCCGAGCACGGCGCTGTAGTTGACCGCGCCGCCGCTGACGGTGGCGGGATTGGTCACCCGCGATTGCGAAAGCGGCACGAAGTCGCTGAAGCTCGCCCGCGCGTACTGGTAGCGCAGGCCGCCCTCGGTCGACCACTGCTCGTTGAACTTGTGCTGCAACTGGGCAAAGCCGCCGATGCTGCGCGTGGTGATCGGCGGCATGTAGGTCAGCGTGCCGATCTTGTTGAAGATCCGGCCGCCGCTGGCGTCATACGCCTTCGGGTCGAAGATGTCGATGGGCATGTCGCTGGTCTCCTGCTCGAAGTCCATGCCCCAGATCACGCGGGTGCGCTTGTCCGCGCCGAGCGGCGTCTTGATGGTCAGGCGGCTGCCGAAGACCTCGGAATCCTGCATTGCCTGGTCGACGTTGGCGCCGCGCACGGGCACGGCGCGGGCGTCGAACGGCGTGAAGCGGCTGTAGTAGTTCCGGTAGTAGAACTGCGCCGACAACTGGCTGCCGAGCAGGTCGCGGTGTTCGTATTCGAGATTGACGAGCGTGTTGCGGATCTGGTTCTGGTCGGCAAGTTGCAGCCCATCGAGCGCGCGTGCGGGCACGCTGCCCGGCGGCAGTTTGGCCACGCTCGGATCCGATGCCCAGCGCGTGTCCTGCTTGGCGTCAAAATGGCTGAAGGCTAGCTGGATGCGCTGGTCGGGCGCGAAGCGCAGGCCGAGCTTGCCGCCGACGTTGTAGTTGTTCGAGTCGAACAGATCGCCCTGGCTCGGCTCTGGCGCAATGCGCTGGCCCTTTGCGTCATACGAATTGCCGATATGGCGCGCGCCAAGGTCGAACGCATAGTCGAGCATCCCGCTGCTGCCCGAGAAGTGCTGCTGCACGTTGGCGCTCAGGCCGTCCGCGCGCAGTCGGGAAAGCGGGGTGGACATCGTCACCGTGGTATCGGCCTTGGGCTCGCCGCCAGCCGGCCGGGTGGTGATCGAGACGATACCGCCCGTGGCGCCGCCGCCGTAGATCGCGCTACTGCCTCGCAGCACCTCCACGCGTTCCACCAGCGCCGGATCGATATTGGCCAGGTTGCGTGCGGAGTCGCGATTGGTGTTCAGCGGAATGCCGTCGAGCAGCACCAGCATGCCGCGCCCGCGCAATGTCTGGCCGAAGTCTGTCACCGTGTGGCTGGAGTCGGCCATGCCGGGGATCACCTTGGACAGCACTGTGGCCAGGCTGTCCGAGCCCGTTTTCAGTTCCTCGAGTTCGGTGCGTTCCAGCACCGTCGATTGACGCGTCGGGCGGACCAGATCGCTCGATGTCCGCGACGCGGTGACCTCCACCGCGGCCAGCACGGTGGTGGGCTGGGCCGTGGCGTGGAGCGTGTCGGATGCCATCGCCGGTGCTGCGGCCGGTGCCGCGGAAACCGGCCGCAGCACGAAGCCCTGGTTGCCGCTGCGCTGGTACTGGATGCCGCTGCCCTTGAGCAGCGAGTCCAGCGCGGCTTCTGGACGCATCGTGCCGTTCACGGCCGGCGCCCGTTTGCCCGCCACCAGTTCGGGCGGGAAATACAGTTGCAGCGATGTCTGGCGGCCGAGTTGCAGCAGGGCATCGGCCAGCGGCTGTGCCTCGATGTGGATTGGCACGTCACCGCGCGGCGTCTGGGCAGTGGCGGGTGCCACGGCCATGCTCATCAGGACGGCGGCCGCAAGCGCGGCCATGGACCCACGCCGTCCCAAATCTCGGGCGGCGGCGCCGGCCCGGTTCCCCGTAGTCGAATTTGAATGTGTCACGTCAGGTTTTCTTGGATTACTTCAGAACACGACAGCCGCGGCTTTGCTGGCTATCGGTAGGAAGACGAAATCCGGAAGAAAAACCTGAATGCCTAGTGCGAAAAAATTTCGGTGCTGCCGTCTGGCAGGTTACGCACGCCTACCGGCAGCATCTGCGGTAGCGCGGCCAGCAGGCCCGACGTGTCGTCGGCGCTGAACACGCTGCTGACGCGCAGGCTGCCCGTCGCGGCATCTGCCACGCGCACGGGCTGTTGCCGATAGCGGGAGACTTCGGCCGCCACGGCCGAGAGCGGCGCGTCGTTGAAGACGAGCTTGCCTTCGCGCCAGGCCAGGACGCCGGGCACGTCGATCGAGGACGCGCCGGTCACGGTACCGTCGCTGGCGATGCGCGCGCCGAGCCCTGCGGACAGGCGCGTGTCGGGTGTCCGGCTGGCGTTGCCTTTTATGCCGTCTTTCGCGCTGCCTCTGACGTCTACCGAGCCGGATTCGACCGATACGTCCACGCCCGATGTGTCACGCCGGACGTCGAAACGGGTGCCGGTCACGGTAACGGTGCCCATGCCTGCATCAACCACGAACGGGCGCGCGGCGTCGTGCGACACCTCGAACATCGCCTCGCCCTCGCGCAAGGTCACGCGACGGGTGCCGGCGCTGTAATGAATCTCGAGGCGCGAGCGGGTATTGAGTTCGATGCGCGATCCGTCGTCGAGCGTCAGTGTTCTGCGTTCGCCCGGTGCGGTCTGGTATTCACCGTTGGTGGCAACCGCCGCGTCATGCTGCCAGCCGATCCAGCCAATGCCGATGGCCAGTGCCGCGCACAGCCCGAGCAGGGCGGGGCGCCAGCCGGGCGATGCCCGGCGCGAGGGTGAAGGCGATAGCGGAGGCGATAGTGGGGGTGTCGGGCAGGTGCTTTCATCCACGGCCAGCCTGCGCAGCCTGTCCGGATCGATGGCTGCCGCGGCTTGCCAGACGCGTTCGAGCGCCGCGTATTCGGCGCGATGGTCGGCGCTGGCCGCCAGCCAGGCGGCAAATGCCTGTTGCTCGGCCGGGCTGAGCGCCGGGGCCTGATTGCGCGAGAACCAGCGCGCCGCGGCTTCGCGGACGTCGACGGATTGGCTCATCGGATTCTCGACCGGGGCGCAAGACCGCTGCATGGGCTGCTTGGGGGGGAGCAGACGCCGCCAGACGGATAGGGGGCAGGCATCGACAAGATCGTTCTATTGAGGTGAGAGTTGGCCCAGTTGGTCGCGCAGGTGTCGCATCGCGCGAATCATGTATTTCTCGACCATGTTCTTCGAGATATTCAGCCGCTCGGCGATTTCCTGCTGGGAGCACCCATCCAGTCGTTGCCAGATAAAGACCTGGCGGCACTTCAAGGGCAGTTCGGCCAGCGCGCGCTCCAGCCCCGCGACCACCTGCACGGCATGCAGGTCTGCCTCGGGATTCCCGGAGGGTGCGTGAATCGACTCGATGCTGTCAAGCGGCAGGTGCTCGTGCCCGTCTCGTTTGCGGAAGGTGTCGATCGCGATATTACGGGCGGTCTGGTGCAGATAGGCGCGCGGCTGCTCGGGCGTCACCCGGGCCTCCAGCACGCGCAGCATGGCTTCTTGCGACAGGTCCTCGGCCTCGTGCCGATTGCTGAGCCTGCGCGTCCAGGTACCGACCAGCTCCTGGTAGTGCACGTACAGACCGAGGGCACGCAGGCGCGTCGAGGCCATGGATGGAGTGTCAGCTAAGAGTAAGCGTTTTGATGCAAATGCGACCTATTATCATTTGTAGGTGATGAAGGCGTCAACCGCGACATGCAATGTGTGGCTGCACGTCGCGGGTGTGGCGGCTGTGGCTTGTGCGGCGCTTTCAGGCGCCGGGTTCAGAGGCCGGCGCCTGGGCGGGTTCGGTGGTGGCGCGCGCGTTCGACCAGCGGGCGATCCAGGCATAGAGCAGCGGGATGACCAGCGTGCCGAGGATCGTCGCGCCGAGCATGCCACCCAGCACGCCCGTGCCCACCGCACGTTGGGCGCCGGCGCCGGGGCCGGTGCTGATCGCCAGCGGCACCACGCCCAGGATGAACGCGAGCGAGGTCATCACCACCGGACGCAGCCGCTGGCGTGCCGCTTGGGTGGCGGCCTGCACGCGCTCCAGTCCATCGCGCCGCAGTTGCTCGGCGTACTCGACCACGAGAATCGCGTTCTTGGCCGCGAGCCCCATGATCACGATCACACCGACCTTGAAGTAGACATCGTTGGGCAGCCCCCGCAGCCAGACGGCCGACGCGGCGCCGACCAGACCGGCCGGCACGATTGCCAGTACCGCCAGCGGCAGCGTCCAGCTTTCGTACAACGCCACCAGGCACAGGAAGATGAACAGCATCGACAGCGCGAACAGCCACGGCGCCTGCGTGCCGCTTTGCTGCTGCTCGAACGCGCGGCCGCTCCAGCGCACCTCGTAGTCGGGGCCGAGTTCGCGCACCAGCGATTCGAGCCGCGCCATCGCGGTACCGGTACTGGTACCCGGCGTCACGTCGGCATTGATACGTACCGAGATCAGGCCGTTGTAGCGTTCGAGCGTGGCCTCGCCGTTGCCCCATTCCAGCGTGGCGAACGCGCCGAGCGACACCATCTGGCCCTGCGCGTTGCGCACGTGCAGGCGTGCCAGATCCTCCGGCTGCATTCGGAACGGCGCATCCGCCTGCAGGATCACGCGCCGCACGCGACCGTCGCGGGCCAGTTCGTCGATGTAGCGGGAGCCGAGCGTGGCCGCCAGCGCGTGGTGGATCGCCTCGGTATCGACGCCGAAGCTCTCGGCCTTGCGGTAGTCGATCGCTAGGTCGAGCGCGGGCACGGGCTGGCCCGCCGTGGCGCGGACTTCGGCGAACACCGGGTCGGCCTTGGCGCGTTCGATCAGTTTGTCGCGCGCGGCATAGAGGCTCGGACGACCGCCTTCCAGTCGCGTGACGAGCCGCATGTCCAGCCCGCTGGTGCTGCCCAGTTCCGGCAGCGCCGTGCCGTTGTACGGGTAGAGCTGGGCATCGCCGCGTCCGGGCCATTCCTCGAGGCCCTTGGTCAGCCGTGCCAGCACGACGTCCGCCGCGTTCTCGCGCCCACGCAGCTTCCAGTCGTCGAGCGACAGAAACACGCTGGCGCGTTGCTCGCCAGAGCCGCCGCTGTTCCAGCCGAACAGCGCGAACGACGTCTTGACCGGAAAGCGCTGCTGTTTCATCCACTGTTCCAGTTGCGCGATGGTCTCCCGAGTCTGCGCCTGGGTGCTGCCCGGCGGCAGCTCCACGTCGATCACGAGTTCACCAGTGTCCTCCTCGGGCAGAAAGCCGCTAGGCAGTTGCCAGAGCCCGATCGCGCAGACCGCGGCCATGGCCAGATAGACCGCCAGCCACCGCAGGCGGCGTTGCTGAAGCCGCTGCACCCAACCGGCATAGCGCGTGGTGAACGCGGCGAAGCGATGCTCGAACCACGCTAGTGGACCGCGCGCGGGCTGGGCGCCGTGGCGCAGCAGCGAGGCGCACATCGCGGGCGCCAGCGACAGCGCGAAGAACAGCGAGAACGCGATCGAGATGGCCAGCGTCATGGCGAAGTGGCGATAGATCACCCCCACGGCGCTGCCCAGGAAAGCCATCGGCACGAACACGGCGCAGAGCACCAGCGTCACCGCGAGCAGCGCGCCCGAGACCTCGCGCATCGAACGCGACGCGGCGGTAAAGGCATCGACGCCTTCCTCGCGCATGATCCGCTCGACGTTCTCGACCACAACGATCGCATCGTCCACCAGGATGCCGATGGCCAGCACCACGCCGAACAGCGTGATCACGTTCAGCGACAGCCCGAACGCGTAGAGACATGCCACCGTGCCGAGCAGCGAAACCGGCACGACGATGCACGGGATCAGCGTGGCCCGCAGGTTGCCGAGGAACAGGTACAGGATCAGGAACACCAGCACCGTGGCCTCGGCCAGCGTCATCAGCACGCGCGAAATCGAGCTTTGCACGAAGTGCGCGGTGTCGTACGAGATGTCATACGCCACGCCAGCCGGAAAGGCCTTGGCGGCCTCGTCGAGCGCGTCCCGGACCGTGCGCGAAGTGGCCAGTACGTTGGCGCCGTCCGCGAGCTTCAGGCCCATCGAGGCGGCCTCGCGGCCATTGAGCGTGGAGCTGTAGCGATAGTCGGCGGCGGCCATCTCCACGCGCGCCACGTCGCGCAGCAAGACAGCGGAGCCATCGGCGGCCGAGCGCAGCACGATGCGACCGAACGCTTCGGGGTTGGCCAGCGGCGCAGGCGGGCGCACGACCGCCTGGTAGGACTGCCCGGGCTTCGATGGCGCGCCGCCAAGCTGGCCCGGCGTGACGCTGCCATTGCGCGCGCGAATCGCGGCTTCCACGTCGGCCGTGGTCAGGCCATAGGCATTGAGCTGATCGGGATTGAACCAGACGCGCAGCGCGTACTCGGCGCTGTATGCCTCCACCTTGCCGATGCCGGGCAGTCGCCGCAGCATGGGCAGGACCGTGCCGGCGGCGTAGTCGGCCAGCGCGGTCTCGGACATCGTGCCGGTCTTCGAGATCAGCGACACGTACATGAACGGGCTGGCGCTGGCCTGATCGACATAGACCCCGCCGCGCCGCACCACCTCGGGCAGCAGCGGCTCGGCCTGGGACACGCGGTTGCGCACGTTCACCTGCGCGAGTTGCGGATCGGTGCCTTGCCGGAAGCCGATGGTGACCGTGGCCGTGCCGGCCTCGCTGCTCGAATCGATATAGAGCAGCCCCGGTATCCCATGCATCTGCTGTTCGAGCACGGCCGTGACGCGGTCTTCCACGGTGCGCGCGGTGGCGCCCGGGTAGTCGGCGTAGAGGATGACCGTCGGTGGGGCCACCGCCGGGTACTGGGCCACCGGAATGTTCTTCAGGGCAACGAGCCCTGCAATCATGGTCAGGATTGCCAGCACCCACGCGAAGGCGGGTCGGCGAAGAAAGAATTGCGCCATGTATGACGTGCGACTGCTGACGCCGGGTCATTGCTCCGCCTATGCGGCGGCGCACCGAGGTTCGGCGTGGGTTAGGTAGGTATGTAAATCGGCCGCCGGAAGAAATAGGCGGCACGCGGGCCGGCAAGGCCCGGGGGCACGGTCCGCGCGGCCCGGTGGCTCAGCCGGGTGGCGCTGCGCGCGCTTGTCGGTATGACGCTCCGGCAAAGATGGATGCGGGGGCGAGTGTGGCGGATTATATACATGGCGCATGGGCGTCGCAATCGAGCCATGACGCGCGATGGGTCATCGGGACGCGCAGGTGTTTTCCGGGTTTGCGGAATTGCACCAGCACGTCCTATCGTTACCTAGAGTGCTGGCGCAGACGCAGGACATGCAGGCTGGCACGGCACGTATGACACGCAGGACACGCAGGACACGCAGGACATCCGGATGGCCGCCCCCCCCAAAGGAGATGTCATGAGCACGAAGTCCCATATCACGACCTGGATTCTGATTGCGATGATCCTGGGTGCCGCCGTTGGCTATGCGTGCTACATCGCGTTTCCCGACCCGAAGGTGGCCAAGGAAGTGGCCGGGTACATCTCGCTCATCACGGATGTGTTCCTGCGACTGATCAAGATGATCATCGCGCCACTCGTGTTCTCTACCCTGGTGATCGGCATCGCCCATATGGGGGATGCGGGCACCGTGGGACGGGTGGGCGGCAAGGCGATGGCGTGGTTCATTACCGCGTCGCTGGTGTCGCTGACCCTTGGCCTGATCATGGCGACGATGCTGGCGCCGGGCCACAACATCGGCCTGCCGTTGCCCGACGTGGGCTCTGCGACCAACCTCAAGACCAACGCCTTCACGCTGAAGGACTTCGTCACCCATCTGGTGCCCAGATCGGTGGGCGAGGCGATGGCGAACAACGAGATCCTGCAGATCGTGGTGTTCTCGATCTTCTTCGGCACCGCAATCTCGATGCTCGGCGAACGTGGCGCGCGCATGGCCGGCGTGATCGACGACCTCGCGCAGATCATGCTCAAGATCACCGGCGCGGTGATGTGGCTGGCACCGATCGCCGTGTTCGCGGCGATTGCGTCGACGGTGACCACGCAGGGGCTCGGCATCCTGGTGACCTTCGCCAAGTTCATGGGCAGCTTCTACCTGTCGCTGTTTGTGCTCTGGGCGCTGCTGGCGCTGGCCGGCTACATTTTCCTCGGTAGCCGCGTCTTCACACTGATCCGGCTCATCCGCGAGCCGTTCCTGATTTCGTTTTCGACGGCGAGCTCCGAAGCGGCCTATCCGAAGCTGCTCGATTCGCTCGACCGTTTCGGCGTCGATCGCAAGATTTCGAGCTTCGTGCTGCCGCTCGGCTATTCGTTCAACCTTGACGGCTCGATGATGTACTGCACGTTCGCGGTGCTGTTCATTGCGCAGGCGTATGACATCCACCTGCCGCTGGGCACGCAGATCACGATGCTGCTGCTGCTGATGCTGACTTCGAAGGGAATGGCCGGCGTGCCGCGCGCCTCGCTGGTGGTGATCGCCGCCACGCTGAACCAGTTCGGCATTCCGGAGGCGGGTTTGCTGCTGATCATGGGCGTGGACCAGTTCCTCGACATGGGCAGGTCGGCGACCAACGCGGTCGGCAATTCGATCGCCGCCGCCGTGGTGGCCAAGTGGGAAGGGCAGTTGTCGTCCGGGCCGGTTGCCGAGACCGAGAGCGCGATCGCTGCGGACGATGCGAGCACGGCGGAGGCCTGACATCATGGCGGCGCGCTTGCCGGGAATGCTGGCCGCACTGTGGCTGGGGCTGGTCGCGACGTTTGGCGCGACGCTGGCCGTGGCCCAGGACGCCACCGTGTTGAGCGGCACGCTCAAGAAAGCCAGGGACACCGGCACGCTGGTGATCGGCTATCGCGAGTCGTCGCTGCCGTTTTCGTACCTGAACCAGGCCAGCCGGCCTATCGGCTACTCGATCGACATCTGCACGGACATCGTGCAGGCCGCAAGCGAGGAGGTGGGCCGCGAGCTGGCCGTGAAGTGGGTGCCGGTGACGTCGGAAAACCGTTTCGAGGCGATTACCTCGGGCAGGATCGATCTCGAATGCGGATCGACCACGCGCAATGCCGAGCGCATGCAGACCGTGGCGTTCTCCCCGGTGATCTTTATCGCTGGCACCAAGCTGATGGTGCCGCGCGCGTCACCGATCAAGTCGTTCCGCGACCTGAAGGGCAAGACCGTGGTGGTCACGGCGGGCACGACCAACGAGCAGGCCGTCGCGCAGTTGTCGAAGCGCTTCGACCTGAACATCAACCTGATCCGCGTGCGCGACCATGCCGACGCATTCGCGGTGTTGAGTCGGGGCGGCGCCGATGCCTACGCTGGCGACGATGTGCTGCTGTATGGCTTTCTGGCCCATTACGGCGCCGGCAAGAAGTTCATCATCACGCGCGACTTCATTTCGTATGACCCGTACGGGATCATGCTGCGCAAGAACGATCCGCAGTTCGCGACGCTGGTGGGCAAGGCCGTGCGCGACGTGATCACCTCGGGCGACATGGAGCGGCTCTACAAGCAATGGTTCATGAACAAGTTGCCGACCGGCGAGCGGCTGGGCATTCCGATGAGCGCGGAGCTGGAGGGCATCATCGACGCCACGCCGGAACGGCCAGAATAGATATGCGCATTTGCGCACTTATGCGGCGTTGACAAGCACAGTTCCGGATTGGTGCGCCGCGATGGCGCAAACTGTACTCTTCCTGGCGGGGTAATTCTGTACGTCACGGGCGTCACATCGAGGGCCTAGTCTCTCGTGCATTGCAGCAAAAGTCGCCCCCCGATGACTACCCCAACGCCCGAAAAGGGCCATGTTGCCCCCTATACGCACCCGGCCGCCGGCTGGGGCGCGCTCAAGCAGGTCGCCATCAACCTCGTCAAGGAGAAGGTTGCCGGCGGCAAGTACAAGACGCTGTTCAAACAGAACCAGCCGGACGGCTTCGACTGTCCAGGCTGCGCCTGGCCGGACCGCCAGCACGCGTCGACCTTCGAATTCTGCGAGAACGGCGTCAAGGCCGTGGCGGCCGAGGCCACCAGCAAGCGCGTGACCAACGCGTTCTTTGCGCAGTACACGGTCACCGAGCTGATGCGGCAGTCCGACTACGAGCTCGAGCAGCATGGTCGCCTGACGCACCCGGTGCGCTATGACGCCGCCACCGACAAGTACGTGCCGGTGGACTGGGACGAGGCATTCCGCCTGATCGCCGATCATCTGCGCCGGCTGGACGACCCCGACCGCGCCACGTTCTACACCTCGGGCCGTGCCAGCAACGAGGCAGCCTTCCTGTTCCAGCTGTTCGTGCGGATGTACGGGACGAACAACTTCCCGGATTGCTCGAACATGTGCCACGAGGCCACTAGCCGTGGCCTGCCGGTGACGGTGGGCGTGGGTAAGGCCACGGTGGTGCTCGATGACTTCCAGCTTGCCGACACGATCATGGTGTTCGGCCAGAATCCCGCTACCAACCATCCGCGCATGCTCAACGAGTTGCGCGATGCGGCGAAGCGCGGCGCCACAATCGTTTCGATCAACCCGCTCAAGGAGCGCGGCCTGCAGCGCTTCACGAGTCCGCAGCACGTCAGCGAGATGCTTACCGGCGGCAGCACGAAGATCGCCACGATGTTCGTTCGTCCGAAGCTGGCCGGTGACTTCGCGCTGCTCAAGGGCCTGGGCAAGCGTGTGATCGAACTCGACGACGCGGCCGTTGCCACGGGCGGCAAGCGTGTGGTGGACGTGGATTTCATCCGCGAGCACACCGCCGATTTCGATGCCTTCGCTACGGATCTGCGCGCCGAGAGCTGGGCCGATATCGTCGCGGAGTCCGGCGTGACGCGCGCGGACATCGATGCGTTGGCCGACGTCTATGTCCACAGCGAACGCACGATTGCCTGCTGGGGCATGGGACTGACGCAGCACAAGGATTCAGTGCGCACGATCCAGTTGCTGTCGAACGTGATGATGTTGCGTGGGAACATCGGCCGGCCCGGCGCAGGCCTGATGCCGGTACGCGGCCACTCGAACGTGCAGGGCGACCGCACGATGGGCATTGAGGAGCAGCCTGACGACGCCTTCCTGGACCGCCTTGGCGCCACGTTCGATTTCAAGCCGCCGCGCGCCCACGGGCAGGACGTGGTGGCCGCGATCAACGCGATGCTGGCCGGCAAGGTCAAGGTGTTCGTGGGTCTGGGCGGGAATTTCTCGATCGCCACACCCGATACGCCGCGCACGTGGGAGGCGCTGCGCCAGTGCGATCTCACGGTCAATATCGCCACCAAGCTCAACCGCAGCCATCTGGTGATCGGGAAGGATTCGCTGTTGCTGCCGACGCTGGGCCGCACCGAGATCGACGAGCAGAACGGCGTGCCGCAGGGTGTGACGGTCGAGGACTCGGTGTGCATGGTCCATCTCTCGTACGGCATGAACAAGCCGGCATCGCCGCACCTGCTGTCGGAGACCGCCATCGTGGCGCGCATGGCCGACGCCACGCTCGGCTCGGACAAGGTCGACTGGCGCTGGTACGCGCAGGACTATGCACGCATCCGCGACGCGATTGAAAAGGTGATTCCGGGCTTCGAGCGCTTCAACGAGCGCGTGGCGCATCCGGGTGGCTTTCATCTGACCCCGGCATCGCGCAACCGGGTCTGGAAGACCGCGTCGGGCAAGGCCCAGTTCCTGGTGCATGCCATCGACAAGGACACGCCGATCAAGCGCGCCCGCGCCCGCTACGGCGACGACATGATGGTCATGATGACCACGCGTTCGCACGACCAGTACAACACCACCATCTACGGACTCGACGATCGCTATCGTGGCGTGTACGGGCTGCGCCGCGTGGTGTTCATCCATCCCGCGGACCGCGCCCGGCTGGGCTTCGCGGAAGGCGAGCACGTCGATATCACGAGCGTCTGGGAAGACGGCGTGACGCGCCATGTGCAGGATTTCCGTCTGGTCGATTACGACATCCCCGAGGGTTGCCTGGGTGCGTACTATCCGGAGACCAATCCACTGGTGCCGCTGGAGAGCATCGGCGACCGATCCGGCACCCCGACGTCGAAATCGATTCCCGTGCGGCTGCGGCGCGCGGGCTGACCGGAGGCAGGAGCATGGTGGAAGACGAGTATGGGCAGGCCGGCTACGTCGAGCGCGAGATTCTGCGCCACATCGGGGGCCACACCGTTCCCGAGATCGATGACGTGGCGGAAGAAGTGCCGGTCGCGCTGGTCTACAACGGCATCTCGCACGCCGTGATGATGGCCACGCCGCTCGATCTGGAAGCGTTCGCGATTGGCTTCTCGCTGACCGAGGGGATCGTCGACAGCGTTGCCGAGATCCGCGACATCGAGATCGCGCCGGGCTGCGACGGCATCGAGGTGCGTATCGAGATCGGCCAGCGTTCGTTCATGGCGCTGCGCGCGCACCGGCGCACGCTGGCCGGGCGTACTGGCTGTGGCGTGTGCGGAACCGAAAGCCTGGCGCTGCTCGATCTGGAGCCGACGCCGGTTGGCGTGCCTGCGCGACGGATTGAACCGACGCCTGCGATGCTCCGTCGCGCCACCGACGCATTGCAGGCACGGCAGGTGTTGATGGCCGCCACCGGAGGCGTTCACGCGGCGGCATGGTGCGACGCGCAGGGCAACGTCGTTGCCGTGTTCGAGGACGTGGGTCGCCACAATGCGCTGGACAAGCTGATCGGCCATCTGGCCCGCACCCGCACGACGTTCGGCGATGGCTTTGTCCTGCTATCCAGCCGCGCCAGCTATGAACTCGTGCGCAAGGCCGCGCGAATGCGCATCCAGATGCTGGCCACGATCTCCGCGCCGACGTCGCTGGCTATCCGCATTGCCACGCAGGCCGGCCTGCGCCTGCTGAGTTTCTGCCGCAAGGACGGTTTCGTCGAGTACACGGCGCCAGCAGAGAACGAGGGTTTCGTATTACGATCTGAGCCGCTGGCGGTACCGGGCTGACGCCCGGCCGGGCACCGCCAGCCAGATCGGAAATTACTGGCGAAAGGTTGGCGGTGTGACTCTCTACGAAAAACTTGCGGCCGATATCGAGGCGCTGGTCCAGCAAGGCGTACTGCTTCCGGGCGAAAAGATCCCCTCGGTGCGGCAGGCGGCGCAGCATCATCGCCTGAGCATCACCACGGTCGTGCGTGCGTACCTGCTGCTGGAGTCGCGCGGCATTCTGGAGAGCCGGCCGCAATCAGGCTACTTCGTGCGTGCCCGGCCCGGCGAGCCACCGATCGACCTGCTGCCGACCCGACCCGCGGCACGCCCTTCGGCGGTGGATGTGAGCGCGCTCGTGTTGTCGACGCTGCGCTCGATCCGTGTCGATGACGCGGTGCCGCTCGGCTCGCCATATCCCGACCCCCGGCTCTATCCGTGGCAGCGCATCACGCAGTACGCCAATGCCATCGCCAAGCGCTACGACACGTGGAGCGTGCTCGACGACCTGCCACCCGGCGCGCCGCCACTGATTCGCCAGATCACGCGTCGCTACCTGGAGAACGGGCTGGCCGTCGATCCGAACGAAGTAATCGTCACGATCGGCGCCACCGAGGCCATCAACCTGTGCCTGCAGGCCGTGGCAAAGCCGGGCGACACCATTGCCGTGGAATCGCCAACGTACTACGCGATGCTGCACGCGATCGAGCGGCTGGGGATGCGTGCCGTGGAAGTGGCGACCGATCCCGTGGAGGGCATCGACGTGCAGGCGCTGGCGAAGCTGCTCGACGAACGCCCCGTGGCCGCGTGCATGGTGATGCCGAATTTCCAGAATCCGCTTGGCTTCCAGATGCCGGACGATCGCAAGCAGGCGCTGGTGGAATTGCTGACGGCGCGCGATATCCCGGTGATCGAGAACGACGTCTATGGCGAGCTGTTCTACGGCGACGTGCATCCGACCTCGCTCAAGTCCTACGATCGGGCCGGCATCGTACTGCATTGCTCGTCGTTCTCGAAGACGTTGACCAATGCGTACCGCATCGGCTGGGCGCTGCCGGGACGGTACCGGGAGAGGGTGGAGCGGCTCAAGTTCCTGAACACGCTGACCACCTCGACGATTCCGCAATTGGCCATCGCCGAATTCCTGCGCAAGGACGGCTACGACTTCCATCTGCGGCGCGTGCGCAAAGCCTATGCGCAGCAGGCCAACATCATGGCGGCGGCCGTGCGTCGCTTCTTTCCGCAGGGCACGCGCGTGTCGCGTCCCGCTGGCGGGTATGTGCTGTGGGTGGAGTTGCCGGAGGAGGTGGACGCGATGGCCCTCTATCACGCGGCGCTGGAGCGACGCATCACGGTGGCACCCGGCCACATCTTCTCGCCGGTGCCGACCTATGCCAACTGCATCCGACTCAACTACAGCAGCGCGTGGACGCCAGACATGGAAGCGGCCGTCGTCACGCTCGGCAAGCTGGTGGCGACATTGCAGGCGCGGGAGGCAATATGAGCGATGACGTGAACGAACAGGAGGGCATCGACCCGGTGCTGGAGGCGATCCTCCGCGCGCTTTGGGAGCATGCACGGGAAGCCGGCGGCGACCTGTCGCTGGCGCGACTCAGCAAGCGGGCCGAGGCGCAGATGAGCGTGCTGAGGCGGGTGCTGACGCAACTGGCCGACGCGGGACTGGCGGTGATGACGCTGGAAGAGGATGGCCGGGGCTCGGCGCGGCTGACGGAGGAGGGCGAGGCGTTGTGCGGGCAGTTGTTCGAGGGGGATGACGGGCGGATGCCGCATTGACGGGGCATGTGGGGCATGTGGTTGCCATGCCCCGCCCGAACTCTCAAACCACCTTTCCGGGGTTCATCAAGCCTTGCGGATCCAGCGCCTGCTTGATGGCCCGCATCATCGTCAGCTCCACCTCGCTCTTGTAGCGGCGGTTCTCTTCGCGCTTGAGCTGGCCAAGACCGTGTTCCGCCGAGATCGAGCCGTTGTGGACGTGCACGCTGTTGTGGACGATCAGGTTGATCGCATCCTGATGCGACAGGAACTGGTCATGATCCACGCCGACCGGCGGTGACACGTTGTAGTGCAGGTTGCCATCGCCAAGATGGCCGAACGTGACCATGCGCGCGCCGGGGAAGGCGTCTTGCAGCAGCGTGTCGGTGGTCTCGATGAAGTCCGCCACGCGCGAGATCGGCACGGCGATATCGTGCTTGATGTTCTTGCCTTCCTCGACCTGCGCCAGCGGAATGTGTTCGCGCAGGTTCCAGAAATCGCGTGACTGCTGTACCGATTCGGCTACCACGGCATCCTTGACCACGCCGGCTTCGAACGCGACCTCCATCATCTTTTCGAAGATCGTCCGCGCGTGTTCCTCGCTCTCGCTGTCGGACAGTTCCAGCAGAACGAGTTGCGGATGATGGGCGGTGAACGGGTAGCGCAACTGCGGGTAGTGCTTCGTCACCAGATCCATGCACATCGCGGACATCAGCTCGAAACCGGTCAGCATGGCGCCCGCGTGCGACTGCGCGATGGCCAGCAGCGCCAGCGCGGCGCGTGGGCTTTCAACGGCGGCCAGCGCGGTGACCCGTGCGCGCGGCGCCGGAAACAGTTTCATGACCGCCGCGGTGATGATACCGAGCGTGCCTTCGGCGCCGATGAACAGGTCGCGCAGGTCATAGCCGGTATTGTCCTTGCGCAGGCCGCGCAGGCCGTCCCAGACCTCGCCCTTGATGTTCACGACCTCGAGCCCCAGACAGAGTTCGCGCGTGTTGCCGTAGCGCAGCACGGCCGTGCCGCCCGCGTTGGTCGACAGGTTGCCGCCGATCGTGCAGCTGCCTTCGGCCGCCAGCGAGAGCGGGAACAGCCGGCCGTGTGTCTGCGCGACCTCCTGCAATTGCTGCAGGATCACGCCGGCCTCGACGGTGATCGTGTTATTGAGCGGGTCGACCTGCCGCACGCGGTTCATGCGCTGCAGGGACAGCACCACCGTGCCACGCGCGGCGGCATCGCCGGGCTCGGGGGTGGCGCCGCCGCACAGGCCCGTGTTGCCGCCCTGAGGCACCACGGCCAGCTTGTGCGCATGGCAGGCACGCATCACCGCCGCGACTTCCTCGGTCGAGCCGGGACGCAGCACGGCCAGCGCGTCGCCGGTGTAACGGTGGCGCCAGTCGGTCAGGTAGGGGGCCTTGTCGGCCGGGTCGGTCAGCACGTTCTGCGAACCGATGGCTGCGCGGCAAAGATCGAGGAAGGAATCGGAGTGCATGGCAGTCAGTGGTTGGATTGCGTTTTGGTTGCCGTTTTGGTTGCCGTTTTGGTTGCCGTCTTGGTCGCTGTTTTGGCCAATGCCTTGGCGCGCCGTTTGAAGGGGCGCAGGTAGAGGATCGTGCTGGAGAAGAACAGCAGCGTCAGCGCTACCTCGCCCCAGGCCAGCCAGGAAGAGGGGGCCCGGTCGCTGGTCGCGCGGACGATGCCCTCGGTGAAGTAGAGCAGGATCAGCATCGACGACCACTGCATCGTATAGCGGTTGCGTGCGAGCACACCGCGCAGCACCGGCAGCAGCAGCACGAATTTCAAGACCAGCCGGGAACCGCCCGGACGCAACGGCGCCAGGAACCACTCCCATGCGATGCAGAGCAGCATCAGGGCGATCAGGCTGGCCAGGCTCAGGCGCCAGAGCGCCGGGTTGTGCAGGGCGTCGGGCGAGCCGTCCCGATGGATGTCCGGTGAGTTCATCGCGCCAGCTTCAATGCGGTTTCCGCCAGGCGGCGGCCCATCGCGGTGGCGAGCGATGCTTCCTGCTCGGTGATCGGGCCGTGATTGTCCACGTGGGCGTAATGGCTCGGGCCATACGGCGTGCCGCCTGCCGTGGTCGTCATCAGGCCGGACTCGGCGTAGGGCAGGCCGACGATCAACATGCCGTGGTGCAGCAGCGGCAGCATCATCGAGAGCAGTGTGGTCTCCTGGCCGCCGTGCAGGCTGCCCGTCGACGTGAACACGCAGGCCGGCTTGCCAGTCAGCGCGCCGGAGAGCCACTGGGCGACGGTGCCGTCGAGAAAGTACTTCATCGGCGCGGCCATGTTGCCGAAGCGCGTCGGGCTGCCCAGCGCCAGTCCGGCGCATTCCTCGAGGTCGCGCAGTTCGGCATACGGGGCGCCTTCGGGCGGGATGTCCGGCGCGGTGGCCTCGCAGACCGTGGAAACCGGTGGGACGGTGCGCAGGCGGGATTGGGCGCCGGGCACGCTGTCGATACCGCGGGCGATCAGTTCGGCGAGCTTGCGGGTGGCGCCGTGACGGCTGTAGTAAAGGACGAGAATGTCGGTCATGGATGGTTTGGCGGGGCGCGGTCGGCGCAAGTGCATTGCGCGTATTATATTTGCGTGAGTTTGCCATCATCCCATTGAGGATCATCCGATCGAGGAGAAAGCCCCCGCATGACCGCTGTACGCATCGCCCGCCTGCGCAGGGAGTGGAACCTGCAGAAAGTGCGTGCACTTGCCCGCTATGCGTTGCGCCGCGCCGGCGAGGACCGCCTGCCCCAGGTATCGGCCAGCCTGACGTTCACGACCGTGCTGGCGGTGGTGCCGGTGCTGACCGTTGCCTTCGCGCTGCTGGCCGCGTTTCCGGTGTTCCGGGATTTCCGTGGCCAGATCGAGATGTTCCTGTTCCAGAACCTGATTCCGGGCGGCAATGTCAGCGACTCGGTGTCGCGTTATATCGGACAGTTCTCCCGCAGCGCGCGTGGCCTGACGGCATTGGGCCTGGCTGGGCTGATGGTGACGTCCGTGCTGACGATGCTGACCGTCGAGGACGCGCTCAATGCGATCTGGCGCGTCAGGCGGCGCCGGCCATTCGCGCAACGGGTGCTGGTGTTCTGGGCCGTGCTGACGCTCGGGCCGGTGCTGATCGGCGCGAGCCTGTCCGTCAGCTCGTACCTGATGTCGGTCTCGATGGGCTACGTCGGCAACCTGCCGTTCGGCGTCGGGGTCGTGATCAGCCTGGTGCCGGTGCTGCTCTCCGCGCTCGCCTTTGCCTTCCTTTACATGGCGGTGCCCTATGCCTACGTGGAGTGGCGCGATGCGATCGTCGCCGGCATCGTGGCGGCTGTCGCCTTTGAAGTCGCCAAGCGCGGCTTTGGCTACTTCATCACCCATATCCCCACCTACACAGCCGTATATGGCACCTTCGCCGTGCTGCCGCTGTTCCTGCTGTGGATGTACGTGAGCTGGCTGGTGACGCTGCTCGGCGCGACGATCGCGGCCAATCTGCCGGTGATCCGCGAGGGACACTGGCGTCGGCGGACGTTCGCGGGCAGTGAGTTCTTCGATGCCCTTGGCATCCTGTATCTGCTGTACCGCGCGCGGGACGAGGTGCCGCGTACCGTCGGCGAACTGGATATGGGTCGCAAGCTGCGGATGGAGGCCGACTATCTCTCCGGCCTGCTGACCAAGCTCAAGGCCATGCATCTGGTGGGCAAGCTTCAGCAGGATCGGGGGCAGGCACACTGGGCGTTGCTCTGCGATCCGTCGCAGGTCACGCTACGCACGCTGCACGACAGGCTGGTGCTGAACATGGCGCGCCTGCCGCGCACCGCGCTGGCCCAACAGATGCAGGGGGCGGAGGCATTGCGGTCGATCCTGGAGAATCCGCAACTCGAGCAGACGCTGGACGCGGTGTTCCGCCAGCAGACGGCCGGGGCGGCCGCGAACGAGGAAACGGGCCGCCGCGATCGCAAGGTGGTGGAAGTCGTCCCGCCGGGCTGGCACGGGCAGGTCTAGGAAACCGTTTTAGATTGTTTCTGGCGTCGTTGCGGGGCCTTGCCGTACCACCGGTACTGTTTGCGCCCCGCGTCAAGCCAGAACGGCTGCGCTTCATCCCTATACGGCTTCCGTTTTTGGGTGGCAGGACAGCCGTTCAGAACCTGATCTTGCCGCGCAGGATGTCCGCGTACATGACCCAGTCGCCCATCAGGCTGTAGAACGGATGCTTGAACGTGGCCGGGCGGTTCTTCTCGAAGCCGAAGTGCCCGACCCAGGCAAACGCATAGCCTGACACCAGGGCCGCCAGTAGCCACCACGCATTGCCGGTGACCAGTAGCGTCACCAGGCAGGCCAGCGCGACCGTCGACCCGACGAAATGCAGGCGGCGGCAGGTGCGGTTCCGGTGCTCGTTCAGGTAGAACGGGTAGAAATCGGCAAAGCTGGCGAACTCCTTGGTGTGGGCCTGGGCCATGGCAGTCTCCTGTTTTCTTCTTTTTGGTGTTTCCTAGCGGGCGGTCTTCGCGAATCCCGCCAGGGCGTCCAGCACCTCGTCGGGCTTTTCTCCCATCATGGCGTGTCCGCTCGGCACCGTGACGATCCTGGCGTTCTTCATCTTGCCGGCCAGGGCCTGGGCTGCCTTGGGCGACGTCATCATGTCCTTGGTCCCCACCACGAACAGCGCCGGACATGCCACCGCCGCTGCGGCTTCCTCGCCATGCGCGTAGCCGTTGCACGCCGAGAAGTCGGTATGGAACACATGTGCCCCGGGATTGCGCGCCGAGATCCGCTCCATCAGGCGCTGGCTGCCGCCGTGCATCCACGCGCCCGGGCCGGGGGAGGAGGGCTTGCTGGCAAGGCTAGAGATCGACCACTGGTTGACCATCGCGATGGCATCGCCCTCGCGGTTCAAGGCGGCGTCGAGCAGGGCGTCGGACACCTTCATCGGATAGGCGGTGGCCAGCAGGCCGATCGCGCGCACCGCCTGGGGGTGCCGCGCCGCGCATTCGAGCGCGATCAGGGAGCCCATGCTGTGGCCGAACACCAGTGCCGGCGCCTTCACGCCGGCTGCCGCGACCAGCGCCATCACCCAGTCGGCCAATTCCTCGACCGACGTCAGCGGCGCGCCTTCGCTGCGATTGTGGCCGGGCAGGTCGACGGCCAGCACCGAGAAACCGTGATTGGCGAACCAGCGCGTCTGCAGCCCCCAGACGCTGTGATCGTTCTGCGCGCCGTGCACGAAGACGGCGCAGGGCAGGGCGGGGTCGAACGGCTTGCCGCCGGTGTAGGCGTAGGCCTTGTGGCCGGAGAGGTTCAGTTCCATCAGGCTTTCCCTCCCATGGCCTTCTCGGCGGCCTTGAGGCCGCGTTTCAGGTCGTCGATCAGGTCGTCCGGATCCTCCAGGCCGATCGACAGGCGGATTGTGCCTTCGCCGATGCCGGCCGCGCGCAGCGCTGCGGCGTCCATGCGGAAGTGGGTGGTGGACGCCGGATGGATCACCAGTGAGCGTGCATCGCCCACGTTGGCCAGGTGCGAGAACAGCGACAGGCTTTCGATGAAGCGCTGGCCGGCGGTGCGGTCGGCCTTGAGGTTGAAGCTGAACACCGCGCCGCAGCCGCGCGGCAGCAGGCGCTTGGCCAGTTCGTAGTCCGGGTGCGATTCGAGCTCCGGATAGGCTACCGACTCGACCATCGGGTGGCTGGCCAGGAACTGCACCACGCGCCGCGTGTTGTCGACGTGGCGGCTCATGCGCAGCGGCAGTGTCTCGATGCCCTGCAGGAGCTGCCAGGCAGCCATCGGATTCATGCAGGCGCCGAAGTCGCGCAGGCCCTCGCGCCGCGCGCGCAGCAGAAACGGCGCAACCGTGCTTTCCTCGGTGAACACCATGTTGTGGAAGCCCTCGTACGGCTCGGACAGTTCCGGGAAGCGGCCCGAGGCTTCGAAATCAAACGTGCCGCCTTCCGAGAGCACACCGCCGATCGTCGTGCCATGGCCGCCCAGGAACTTGGTGGCCGAGTGGTAGAGCAGCCCGGCGCCGTGGTCGAACGGGCGCAGCAGGTAGGGCGTGGTGAACGTCGAATCCACCAGCAGCGGAATGCCGTGTTCCTGGCCGATCTGGGCCACGGTGGCGATGTCGAGCACGTCCAGGCCGGGGTTGCCCAGTGTTTCACCGAAGAGCAGCTTCGTCTCGGGGCGGATCGCGGCGCGCCAGGCGTCGATGTCGCGCGGATTGACGAAGGTGGTCTCGATGCCGAAGCGGCGCAGCGTGTAGTGCAGCAGGTTGTGGGACCCGCCATAGAGCGCGGTGGACGCCACGATATGGGCGCCCGCGCCCATCAGCGTGGCTACGGCCAGGTGCAGGGCGGCCTGGCCCGAGGCCGTGGCAATGGCGCCCGCGCCGTTTTCCAGCGCGGCCACGCGCTCCTCGAACACGGCGACCGTGGGGTTGCTGATGCGCGAATAGACGTGTCCGGCGCGTTCCATATTGAACAGCGATGCGGCGTGCTCGCTGTCGCGGAATACGAAGGATGTGGTCAGATGGATCGGTGTGGCGCGGGCCCCGGTGGTGGGGTCGGGCGCGGCGCCGGCGTGCAGGGCCAGCGTGTCAAAGCGGGTACCGGACATGGTGAAAGGGCTCGGTTTGCCGAGCCATGGGTAGTTGTCTCCGTCCGGCATCGTAGCACCATACGCCACATGCGTAACCCGGGAATCCACGGCGGGACGGGCGCTGGAAGCCGCGCTCGCTTTACTTGAGACGGCGGTTTGGGCTAGGATCGACCATCGGGCGCGCCCCTCACGAAACCAGCCTGAATACCATCAGGCACAGCAATACGCAAAGCAGCGGAGACACCATCATGAAAGTCAGCGATATCCTGCAACTCAAGGGCAACACGCTCTTTACCGTCACGCCGGATACGCCACTGATGCAGGCCGTCCAGGCGATGGCCGAGCACGACATTGGCTCGCTGGTGGTGATGGAATACGGCGATCTCGTCGGGATGCTGACCTTCCGCGAGATCATCGAGACAATGGCCGCCAACAACGGCACGCTGGGCACCCACAGCATCCGCAAGCTCATGGACGACGCGCCGCTGACCTGCACCCCCGAGACCGACGTCAACGAAGTGCGCCGCATGATGCTGGAGCGCCACACCCGTTACCTGCCAGTACTCGACAATCGCACACTGATGGGCGTGATCTCGTTCTACGACGTAGCCAAATCCGTGGTGGAAGAGCAGAGCTTCGAGAACAAGATGCTCAAGGCCTATATCCGCGACTGGCCCGAAGAGAAGGAAGAGCGCGCCGGCTGATCCCCTCGGCAGTCCTGGCGCCCCTTGCAGGTATGATGGCGGCGGCCTGATGCCCCGGCGGGTAACCGGGGTCAATAAGAAACGCTGCTCATGAGCCAACAAAGCCAGTTTCGCCTGCTTGGCGCGCGCCGGTTTGCGCCGTTCTTCTGGACGCAGTTCCTTGGGGCGATGAACGACAACGTCTTCAAGGTCGCTTTCACTTCCCTGGTTACCTACCATGCCACGCTGTTCGAGGGTGTCGACCCCCACAGCGCGGCATTCCTGATTTCAGCGATCTTCATCGCGCCGTTCGTGCTGTTCTCCGCCACGAGCGGCCAGATTGCCGACAAGATCGAAAAATCGAAGCTGATCCGGCTGGTCAAGTCGCTGGAGATCGCGATCATGCTGGTCGGGCTGGCCGGCTTCTATCTGCACAGCGCCACACTGCTATACCTCGGCACTTTCCTGATGGGGCTGCATTCGACCCTGTTCGGCCCGGTCAAATTCGCCTATCTGCCGCAGCATCTGGACCAGACCGAACTGGTCGGCGGCAACGGTCTGGTGGAAATGGGCACGTTCGTGGCCATTCTGTTCGGCACGCTGCTTGGCGGCGAGATGGCCGGCATCGCGCGCGGCGATGGCACCGTGATCGGTCCGCTGTACGTCGGTATCGCCTGTGTGGCTATCGCCGTGGCGGGGCGGGCGGTGTCGCAGGGTATCCCCCTGTCGCCCGCCCCGCAGCCGGACCTCCGCATCAACTGGAACCCGTTCACCGAGACCTGGCGCAACCTCATGCTTGCGCGCGAGCGCCGCGTGGTGTTCCTGAGCCTGCTCGGTATTTCGTGGCTCTGGTTTCTCGGGGCGACATTCCTGACCTCGTTCTTCAGCTTCGCCAAGGACGTGCTGGGCGGCGATCAGAACGTGGTGACGCTGCTGCTGGCCGTATTCTCGATCGGCATCGGCACCGGGTCGCTGCTGTGCGAGCGGCTGTCCGGGCGTCACGTGGAAATCGGCCTGGTGCCGTTCGGCTCGATCGGCATGACGGTGTTCGCCGTCGATCTGTACCTGGCTTCGCACGGGCTCGGCGCCGGCGCCTCGCTGAACGGCATCCCCGGATTCCTGGCTCAGCCGGGCACCTGGCGTGTGCTGGTGGATCTGTTCGGCGTGGCGATGTTCGGCGGCTTCTACAGCGTGCCGCTCTATGCGCTGATCCAGAGCCGGTCCGCACCCACGCACCGCGCACGGATCATCGCGGCCAACAACATCCTGAACAGCTTCTTCATGATCGGCGCCTCGCTGCTGGGCGTGTACATGACCCAGGCCGGCTACACCATTCCGCAACTGTTCCTGGTGGTGGGGCTGCTCAACGCCGTGGTGGCGATCTACATCTACACGCTGGTGCCCGAGTTCCTGCTGCGTTTTATCGCCTGGGTGCTGGTGCATACGATCTACCGCCTGCGCCGCATCAACGCCGAACGCATCCCGGAGGAGGGGCCGGCGGTGCTGGTCTGCAACCATGTCAGCTTTGCCGATGCGGTGGTGCTGATGGCGGCCAGCCCCCGGCCGGTGCGCTTCGTGATGGACCACAACATCTTCAAGGTGCCGTTGCTGTCGTGGTTCTTCCGGCAGGCCAAGGCGATTCCGATCGCACCCGCGCACGAAAATCCGGAGATGCTGGCGCGCGCCTACGACACCGTGGCGGCCGCGCTGGCTGATGGCGACCTCGTCTGCATCTTCCCCGAAGGCAAGATCACAGCCACTGGCGACGTCAATCCGTTCAAGAGCGGTGTGCGCCAGATTATTGAGCGAACGCCGGTGCCGGTGGTGCCGATGGCGTTGCGCGGGCTCTGGGGAAGCTTCTTCTCGCGCAAAGGCGCGCCGGCGATGACCCGTCCGTTCCGGCGCGGCATCCTGAGCAAGCTGGAACTGGTGGTTGGTGAGCCGGTGCCGCCCGAAGCGGCCACGCCGGAGAGTCTTCAACAAATGGTGCTCGCGCTGCGCGGCGACTGGAAATAGCCATGATCACGCTCTTCACGTTCGGCCCGTCGTTCGGCCTGCCCGATGCGAGCCCGTTCGTCATGAAGGCCGAGTTGCTGCTGAAGATGGCCGGCCTGCCGTACCAGACCGCGCGTGGCAACCTGCGGCGCGCGCCCAAGGGCAAGCTGCCGTACCTGGACGACATGGGCCGGATCGTCGCGGACTCGACGCTGATCCGCTGGCATATCGAGAAGACATATCACGTCGATTTCGACGAAGGACTGAGCCCGGCCGAGCGGGGCACCGCCTGGGCCGTGGAAAAGCTCATGGAGGACAACCTCTATTGGGCGGTGGCGCGTGTGCGCTGGCTGGAGCGTGACAACTTCGAGCGCGGTCCAGCGCAGTTCTTCAACGTCGTGCCGGGGCCGTTGCGTGGCCTGGTCAAGGTGCTGGTACGCCGCAAGGTGCGGCAGATGCTCTGGGCGCAGGGCCTTGGTCGGCATAGCGAGCAGGACATGACGGCGATGGCGGTGCAGGGCATCAAGGCGATCACCGACATCCTTGGTGACAAGCCCTACCTGATGGGAAACAACCCATGCGGCGCGGACGCCACGCTGTTCGCATTCGCGGCCAGCCTGCTGTCCCCGGTATTCGAGACGCCGATTCGCGCCGCGGCCGAGTCACATCCGAACCTGATTGCCTATATGGCCCGGATGCGGGCCCGGTACTACCCCGATTTCCAGGGTAGCGGGGTCTTCGCGCCAGCCTCCGCCGCCACGGCAGGCCGGCCCGAGGCGGCTTTCGGGCAGCAATAGCCCTGCAAAATAGCCGTACAATGTAGGCCGTCCCCAATTCCTGTGCGGTTTCGATCATGTCTGGCAATACTCTCGGCCTGCTTTTCACAGTTACCACGTTCGGCGAATCGCACGGGCCGGCCATCGGCGCGGTAGTGGATGGCTGCCCGCCGGGGATGTCGTTGACTGAAGCCGATATCCAGATCGATCTGGACCGCCGCAAGCCCGGCACGTCGCGCCACGTGACGCAGCGCCAGGAAGCGGACCAGGTGGAGATCCTGTCCGGCGTATTCGAAGGCAAGACCACGGGCACGCCAATCTGCCTGCTGATCCGCAACACCGACCAGCGCAGCAAGGACTACGGCAACATCGTCGAGACGTTCCGCCCCGGCCATGCCGACTACACCTACTGGCACAAGTACGGTATCCGCGACTATCGCGGTGGTGGCCGCTCGTCGGCGCGCCTGACCGCGCCCGTGGTGGCCGCCGCGGCAATCGCTAAGAAATGGCTGAATGAGCAGTACGGCACCGAGATTCGTGGCTACATGTCGCAGCTCGGTGAGGTCGAAGTGCCGTTCTCCGACTGGAAATACGTGCCGGAGAACCCGTTCTTCGCCGCGAACGCCGATATCGTTCCCGAATTGGAAACCTACATGGATGCGTTGCGCCGCGACGGCGACTCCGTCGGCGCGCGTATTGAAGTGGTGGCCAGCCATGTGCCGGTGGGTCTGGGCGAGCCGCTGTTCGACAAGCTCGACGCCGATATCGCGCACGCAATGATGGGTATCAACGCGGTCAAGGGCGTCGAGATCGGCGCTGGCTTCGACAGCGTGTCCCAGCGCGGCACCGTGCATGGCGACGAACTGACGCCGGAGGGGTTCCGCACGAATAACTCGGGTGGCGTGCTCGGCGGGATTTCCACGGGACAGGACATCAAGGTATCGCTGGCGATCAAGCCGACGTCGAGCATCCGTACCGCACGTGAGTCGATCGACAAGGCTGGCAGCCCGGCCAGCGTGGAAACGTTCGGCCGCCACGACCCGTGCGTCGGCATCCGCGCCACACCGATCGCCGAAGCCATGCTCGCGCTGGTGCTGATGGACCACGCATTGCGGCATCGCGCCCAATGCGGTGACGTCCGCGTCGACACCCCGCGCATCCCGGCGCAAGCACCGGGCAAATCCTGAGCACCCGCGTTTCCGGGTCGATCGACCCGGGGACCTATTTCCGTTTCGGACTCTTCTATCTCGGCTATTACGGCTACGTCGGCGTGATATCGCCGTACGTCAGCCTGTTTTTCGCCGACCGGGGCTATTCGCCGGTGCAAATCGGCGTGCTGATGGCCTGTTTTCAGCTATCCCGCATCGTGGGCCCGTATCTGTGGGGCTGGCTCTCGGACGTGATGCACACACGCGTGAAGCTGTTGCGGCTGGCCGCGGTCACGGCATTGCTGGCGTTCCTGACCGTGCCCGGTATCCAGAGCTACGGCGGCATGATGGCGATGATGATCGGGCTCAACCTGATCACGAGCGCCATGTCGCCGCTGGGCGACGCGCTGACGATCTCGACGCTGCGCCGCCACGGTGCGTTCGACCATCGCTATGGGCGTGTGCGGATGTTCGGCTCGATCGGCTTTATCGCCGCGGTGCTGACGGGCGGCGCGCTGTTTGAGCGCTTCGGCATGCCGGCGTTTCCGTGGCTGGCCAGCACGATGCTGGCGCTGTTCGCGCTGGTGGTCTTCGGCATGCGCGACGCGCCCGACGAGGGCCCGCGCGCGACACCCCCACCGGCGCTGCCTCTGCTGCGGCGGCCCGATGTGGCCTGGTTCCTGGCATCGGCCTTCCTGATGATGTTCGCTCACGCGGCGCTTTACGTCTTCTACTCGCTCTATCTGGAACAGCTTGGCTACAGCAAGTTCGCGATTGGCGTGATGTGGACCATCGGCGTGGTGGCCGAGATCGTGTTCTTCTTCTATCAGGGCAAGCTGTTCGGCGCGCTGGCGCTGCGCACGATTCTGGCTGGCACATTCGTGCTGGCCGCGCTGCGTTTCGGCCTGACCGGCTACTTCGCGCAGTACGCCTGGCTGATGGCGCTAGTGCAGATCCTGCACGCAGCCACCTTTGGCGCGCACCACAGTGCCAGCCTCAAGCGCCTGCAACGCTGGTTCGCCGGCCCGCTGCAGGGGCGGGGGCAGGCGCTGTACACAGGGATTTCCTACGGCGTGGGCGGCACGCTCGGCGGCCTGGCGATGGGCTGGACGTGGAAGACGCTCGCGCCGATGCACACGTTCGGGCTGGCGGCGCTGGCGGCACTGATTGGCGCGGGATGCGCCGTGATGAGTTTTCGTGGGGAGGCCGAACGGGCCTGAGATTGTCGATCTGACGGATGTCCGGCACTACACGCACCCCTCTCCGGTCTCTACACCGCGCGCGGAATAGGGGTGCAAACCATCAGTTCTCCAGCAACCCTGCCACGCGTTCCGCGATCGCCAGCGACGATGTCAGCCCGGGCGACTCGATGCCGAACAGGTTCACCAGCCCCGGCACGCCATGCGTCCGAGGCCCGTCGATCCGGAAATCGGCCGCAACCTCCGTCGGGCCACTGACCTTCGGCCGGATGCCTGCATAACCCGGCTGCAGTGCGCCGTCGGCCAGGCCGGGCCAGTAGCGGCGGACTTCGTCGTAGAAACTGTCGGCATCGTGCGGCGGCACGCTGTATTCGATCTCGTCGATCCAGCGCACGTTGGGGCCGAAGCGTGCCTGACCACCCATGTCTAGCGTCAGATGCACGCCCAGCCCGGCTGCTTCGGGCACCGGATAGATCAGCCGCGAGAACGGGGCGCGGCCGGCGAGCGTGAAATAGCAGCCCTTGGCGTAGTACTGCGGTGGGATATGTTCCGGCGGAATGCCGTCGATGCGGCGCGCCAGGTCCGGCGCGGTCAGCCCCGCCGAATTGACGACCGTACGGGCGAGCAGCACGGTCGATCCATCATCGCTACCGACCTCGAGCCGGATGCCGTCCGGCGTCACCGCGCCCGACAGCACCGGCGACTGCACGGCCAGCATCGCGCCGGCCCGCTCGGCATCGCCAAGCAGCGCGGTCATCAGGCCGTGGCTGTCGATGATGCCGGTGGAAGGTGAGAGCAGGGCGGCTTCGCATTCGAGCTGGGGTTCCATCGCCCGCGCTTCGTCGCGCGTCAGCAGTTGCATGTCATGCACGCCGTTGGCGGCGGCCTTGGCGCGGATGCCTTCCAGCGTGGCCACCTGGGCGGTGCTGGTGGCCACGATCAGCTTGCCGCAGCGCTGATGGGCGACATGGTGGCTGGCGCAGTAGTCGTAGAGCATCGCCTTGCCGCGCACGCACAGTTCGGCCTTGAGCGACCCCGCGGGATAGTAGATGCCGGCGTGGATCACCTCGCTGTTGCGCGCGCTCGTAATCGTGCCGAACGCGTTCTCGGCCTCAAGAATGATGACCTCGCGGCCCTGCAGCGCCAGCGCGCGCGCAACGGCCAGGCCGACCACGCCAGCGCCGATCACGACGCAATCTACTTGTTCCATTTCTCTGCTCCTTGTTGCTCTGATATCTGTTGTTCAGTCGAGGCCCATGCGCGCAGCGGCGGCGGACAGGTGGGCGGTGGCCGCCGCGCGGGCTGCCGAGGGGTCGCCGGCCGCGATGGCCTCGACCAGGGCCGCATGTTCGGCGTCGGCAGCGCGTGGTGTGCCATGCAATGCGCCGAGGCGGGCGCTGTTCTCCCAGGCGTGCTGGCGCGCCACGAGCAATTGCTGGCTGACGAAATCCGTCAGTCCGGTGAAGCAGGGGTTGTGGGCAGCCTGGGCAATTGCGTGGTGGAACGCAATGTCGGCGGCGGCCGCGCTCGGGAAGTCTGTGGCGTGGACCTGCATCGTGGCCAGTGCGGCACGGATCGTGACCAGATCGGCATCGGTGCGGCGTGCGGCCGCCATTTCGGCGCACGCGGTTTCCACGACGCGCCGTAATTCGAATAGCTGGGCCAGCGTCGGGCCACCGTCCGGGGCGCTGGCTACGCGCCAGACTTGCCCGCCCGGTGTCTCGGAGACATAGGCGCCGGACCCCTTGCGGGTGACCAGTATCCCGTCGGCCTTCAGCAGGGCGATGGCTTCGCGGACGATCGGCCGGCTTACATCGAACGTCTCTGCCAGCGTGGCCTCGGCCGGCAACCGGGCGCCGGCGGCAAAGCGTCCGGCGGCGATATCGTCGCGCAGGGCCTGGGCGATGCGGCTGGCAAGGGAGGCGGGGCGGGAGAGACGATTCATTGGATTCGATATGTCAGGCTGTCAGACAGCTTTGCGCAAGTGGCTGATTTTGCGGTGATGATTGAGCCGCGTCAAGCGGCAATCTGCCCGAGCGCTACAGGTGGCCGATGATCGCCCGCTATCTGAGGTGTGCTGTCTGCCGGGGACCTGCTCCCAGAAGGGTCAAGGTTTCGTCACATTGGCCGATAGCAGCCTTCAAGGGCCGGGAGTCCATCGGTTTGGCACGGCCGCCTTTCATACATGCATCGCGCCGCATTTCCGCTCGTCCGGTCCCGGCGCATCTCATGGAGCCGCGTTCACACCATGATTCTGCTATCTCCCCAGGACCTGCCAGTGGGGCAGCCATTACCCTGGTCGCTGCTCGACGAGCAGGGCAACCTGATGCTCGACAGCGGCAGCATCATTCCCGACGCCCGCGACCTGGCCCTGGTCTTCCGCCACGGACAGGTCTGCCGGCCAGATGACATACCCGAAGCCGGCAACGAACCCGAGGTGCAAACCGCTTCGCGCCTCTCCGCTGGCCCGCTCGGCTTGCAGGTTGGCACGCTGCTGCACGTGAAGACGCCAGGCGAGAAGTCGCGCGCCGCCGCCAGCCGCCTGATCGGGTTTGTCGATCAGGGATTGTTCATCACGTGGCCAACACTCGGGGGGCGGGACCTGATGCTGCAGGCCGGCGAGCCCTTGCTGCTACGCGGCTTCTCGGGCCAGGCCATCCACAGCTTCACCTCGACGATCACGGCGGTCTGCCGCAGCCCGTTCCGGTATCTGGTGCTGTCGGCGCCGGCGCAGACCGAGCAGATGCCCGTGCGGCGTGCGGCGCGTGTGCCTACGCGATTGGCGGCGTATCTGACCGAAGGCGCGGACGAGGATGGTCAGCCGTCCAATGCCGGCATGGATGATCGTATGAGCCAAGGGATGGCGCGGCTGGGCGTGCTGTCCGATCTCAGCACCGGCGGGGCACTTGTGCAGACATCCTCCCTGGCCCCTGCCGTGGGTCAGAAGGTGCGTCTGCGCTTTCGTCTGAAGACGGCTTCGCTCGATGCCGAAGTGATCATCGACGGCACGGTGCGCAGCGCGGCTTCGCAGGACGATGACGAATTCCCGGCCTTCGGCGTGGCATTCGATGCGCTGGGGGAGCGCGAGTTGACGCTGCTGCAATGCTTCATCTACGAGCAGTTGCTGGCCACCACCTGCATGCCGGTTTGACGCGGTTCTGAATCGAGACGCGCTGCAATGCACGCGCGTACTTTGGCTAGTGAACCCTGCAGCCGCCGGTGCATGGCACGATGGATGGCGACGTGGCGGTAGCCGTCGCCGTGCCATCCGCGTCATCGGCCGAGACTGTGGGCTGGTGTCGGCGCATTGCCGTCACTGGTGGGCGTCGACATCCCGCCTGGACCCGACCTGGCCTTGAACAGGCCTTGAACAAGCGGGCGCGGCGTAGTACCAACGACTTCGATATGGCAGCCCGTGGCATGGGCACAAGGCACATCAGGTGCCGTCGGCCTCCATGCATTCTTGAGCGTGGGGTTCGACTTCAGGTAGTCGGCGTTGTTAAGGCGGCACCGTGGAATCGACCGCCGAACAAACCATAACGCTGTCCGGGCGCCGCTCGACAGTGCGGCCTGTTAGCGGATCGCGAATCGAGTCTGTACCAAACTGCCATCGTTAACGCTCGATTGTCGAGCATCAATTCACGCACGTTTTCGCAAGCGTAGCGTGATGGACGACTTGGGTTTCCCCAACAGAGGTCGTCAAACATGAAAAGCAAATGGTCCCTGCGCGTCGTCACGGCAATCGTGGCGATTGGCATCGTTGTCTTCCTCGCGCTTACCGCTCCCACCACCTGGAGATTGCTGCACGCGTCACGTGACCTGCCTGACGCATCTCCCCCCGACTTGAAAAACGGACGTGTCATGTTCGTCGCTGGCGACTGCGCGACATGCCACGCGTCGGTAGGCAAGGGCGACGATACGCTGCTCGGCGGCGGACGTTCGCTCGAGACCGCGTTCGGCACGTTCCACATGCCGAATATCTCGTCGCATCCGAACGACGGTATCGGCCAATGGAAGCTGGAGCAGTTCATCATGGCCATGCGGGAGGGGGTCATCCCTGGCAAGGGCAATGCCTATCCGGCCTTCCCCTATACGTCGTACCAACGCATGACGGCCAATGACCTGCGCGACCTGTTCGCCTACATGCAGTCGCTGCAGCCGGTGGCCGGCACGATACCCGATCACGAACTCAGATTCCCGTTTTCGATGCGGCGCGGCGTCGGCCTGTGGCGGCTGGCTTTCCTCGATGGCAAACCGTTGCCGGAGGTTGCGGCGGACAAGAGTGAACTCTGGCGGCGCGGCAGGTATCTGGTGGAAGGCGTGGGCCATTGCGTGGAATGCCACTCTCCGCGCAACGTGGCGGGTGCCGTGCCATTCTCGAAACGTTTCTCCGGGGGTCCCAATCCCGAAGGCACTGGATACATCCCAAATATCACGCCCGATGAGACGGGCATCGGGTACTGGTCCGTGCACGATATCGCGCGCTATCTTGAAGACGGTGTCGGCCCGATCGGCATGAAGGCTGGCGGCGACATGAAAGAGGTCATCGAGAACACCGCGCGGCTTTCGCACGAGGATCGACTGGCGATGGCCGAGTACCTGAAGTCTGTGCCGGCCGTCGAAGCACCGAACGCTGGTGCGCCGAAGCCGAACCGCACGGCAGAGGTGATCATGCTCCCGGCTGCCCATGCGGCGGCGGGGCCCTCGAAACTGGCTGCGCTGTTGGCATCGCCCGATGTGATCGGCAAGAGCGATGCGCTCTACGTCGTTTCTCCCGCGCCGTTCACGCTGGAGGCGAGCGGCACGGCCGAGGATGGCAAGCTGCTTGGCGCCACAAAGGTTGCCGTCCTGTCGAGAGACGGGGGCCGGATGCGGGTACGCGTCGACGGCTGGCAACTCGATGGCTCGGACAGCGCGGTCTACGCGCTCCAGGGGCAACGGATCCTGCAGGCCGTGCTGTCGCCCGAGGCGATTGCCAGGGTGAAGCGTTTGTCGTCGATCGAGGACGAGCATACGGGCCAGCAGTGGCATCAGGTCAGTCTGGAGGTATGGATCGCTCAGAAGGGATTGTCGGCGGATCTCGCACAACTCTGGCATCACAGCGATGAAACGTATCGCGCGTCTTGCGCCACGTGCCACGCACTGCCGCACAGCGAGGATTTCCTCGCGAACCAATGGATCGGGACGCTCGGCGCCATGAAGCGCTACACGTCGCTGGACGATGCCGAGTACCGGTTGCTGCTGTCGTGGCTGCAGTATCACTCGAAGGACGTCGGTACGTCGTCGAAGGGTAGCCATCCATGACGAGTGCCACGGAAGAGAGCGGAATCCCGGACGTGACGGTGACGCTGGTGCTCGAATGGATTGCGGGCTTGCTGGTGGCGCCACCGACCGGGAACCAGATCGCGCGATTGCGCTCGCCGGAGGGTTGCGCGGTTCTCGGCGCCATTGCGGCGGAATGGTCGAGTCATGCCGCCATGCTCCAGATTCGCAGGGCGCTGGACCCTTGCAAGCCAGCGGACACCGTGGCTGCGGATTTGTCCGTCAGCTACACGCGGTTGTTCGAAGGCGTTTGCGGCAATCCTGCCGTATCACTTTATGAGAGTACCTATGCAGTTGCCGACTGCGAGGTGCCGGTGCAGCCGAGGCTGTACGGCCGCGCCGCAGGCGAGATGGATGCGCTGCTGCGGCAATTCAGGATGGGCCTCGGCGCCACGCGCGAAGCCTCTGACCATATATCGATCGAACTCGCGCTCCTTGCGGCGCTGTTGCGCAAGGGTCACCTCACCGGCGAGGGTTTGATGCGGGCGCGGCTGGCAGGCTGGATGCCGGCATTGATCGACGAATGTATCGCGCTGGACCCGGACGGTTTCTATGGCGGGCTGGCGCGGCTGCTGGGCAATCTGAATCTGCTGGAGGCGCCGGGGCCCGATGGTCAGCCCCACCTCGTCTCCGTGATCGATGGACAAGACGGGAGTCACCATGTCGAATGAATTTGGGAAGTCGGACACGAACATGTCTCGCCGGCGCTTTATCCAGGGCGCGCTGGCCGCGGGTGCGTTAGGTTCCACTGGGGCCACGCTACTGGCGTCGGGTGCGCGGGCGGCGACGGCGGGCAGTCGCGAGGTCCTGACTGGATCGCACTGGGGGGCGTTCTACATGCGTGTGGACGATGGCCGGGTAACGGGCGTCCGGCCGTGGGAGAAGGACCCGAAGCCATCGCATCAACTGCCCGGTGTGCTGGACTCGATGTACTCACCGACGCGCATCCGCCATCCGATGGTGCGCCGGGCCTGGCTTGAACGGGGGCCCGGCGCCGATCCCGAAGGGCGCGGCAAGGGCGATTTCGTTCGGGTCAGTTGGGAGAAGGCGCTCGATCTCGTGGCTGCGGAGCTGGTGCGTGTGCGAAAGAAACACGGCCCGACCTCGATCTTCGGTGGCTCCTATGGCTGGAAGAGTCCCGGCAAACTGCACAATTGCCAGACGTTGCTGGCACGCGCGCTGACCGTCAACGGCGGATTCGTCAGTCGCAGCGGGGACTACTCGACCGGCGCGGCACAGGTGATCCTGCCTTACGTGGTGGGATCGATCGACGTCTACGAGCAACCTACCGCGTGGCCGGTGCTGGCCGAGCATACGGAACTGATGGTCTTCTGGGCGGCCGATCCGATGGTCACGAACCAGATCGGCTGGCAGGTGCCTGACCATGGCGCCTATCCTGGCATGGAAGCATTGAAGAGCAAGGGCGTAAAGGTGATCTGCATTGATCCGGTGCGAACGGACACCTGTCGCTATTTCGATGCCGAATGGCTGGCGCCGCGCCCGCATACCGATGTCGCGATGATGCTCGGGATCGCGCATACGCTGTACACGGAAAAGCTGCACGATGCGAAGTTCCTGGCCCGCTATACCACCGGCTTCGATCGATTCGTTCCCTATCTGACGGGGGAGTCCGATGGCGTGGCCAAGAATGCGGAGTGGGCGGCGAGCATCTGCGAGATACCTGCGGAGACGATCCGCGATCTCGCGCGTCGATTCGCTTCGAAGCGCACGATGCTGGCGGCAGGGTGGTCCATTCAGCGCCAGCATCATGGCGAGCAGTCACACTGGATGCTGGTGACGCTGGCGTCGATGCTGGGGCAGATCGGATTGCCCGGTGGGGGCTATGGCTTCACCTATCACTATGCCAATGGCGGCAGCCCCACGGCTACCGGGCCAGTGCTGCCGGGTATCGTCGGCGGTGCGAAGCCGCCGCCGGGATCGGAGTGGCTCGAAGCGGGCGGGACGGAGACGATACCGGTCTCGCGCATCGTCGAGATGCTCGAGAATCCCGGCAAGCCGTACGACTTCAACGGCAAGCGCTCGAAGTACCCTGACATCCGGTTGGCCTACTGGGTCGGTGGCAATCCGTTCATGCATCATCAGGATCGCAACCGGATGATCAAGGCGTGGCGCAAGCTCGATACGTTCATCGTGCAGGACTTCCAGTGGACAGCCACCGCGCGTCATGCGGACATCGTGCTTCCGTGCACGACGAGCTACGAGCGCAATGACATCGAAGGTATTGGCGACTACTCGATGAGCCACATCCTGGCGATGCGCAAGGTGGTGGCCCCATTGTTCGAAGCGCGCGACGACTACGACATTTTCGCGGCGATCTGCGAGCGGATGGGTACCGGCAAGGCGTTCACCGAGGGGCGCGACGACATGGCCTGGATTCGAACGTTCTACGAAGCGGCGCGCGTTCAGGCACGCGGTAAGCGCATGGAAATGCCAGTGTTCGATGTGTTCTGGAACAGCAACAAGCCGCTGGCGTTCCCGATCGGCGAGGAGGCGAAGGGTTACATCCGGCACAAGGAGTTCCGCGATGACCCGCTGCTCAACGCGCTCGGCACGCCGTCGGGACGGATCGAGATCTACTCGTCGAACATCGCACGCATGAAATACGACGATTGCCCGCCTCATCCCACCTGGATGGAGCCGCTGGAACGGCTGGGTGGACCCACGACCAGGTATCCGTTGCACGTCGACAGCAGCCACCCCAGAAGTCGCCTGCATTCGCAGTTGTGCGGCACGGTGCTGCGCGGGAGCTATGCCATCAAGGGACGCGAGCCGTGCCTGATGCATCCGGAAGATGCCAAGACCCGTGGGATTGCCGATGGCGACATCGTACGTGTGTTCAACGATCGCGGGCAGATGCTGGTGGGTGTCAGGCTTACCGATGACATACGCCGTGGTGTTATCCGCGTGTGCGAAGGCGGGTGGTACGACCCTGCAGAGCCAGGCAAGCCCGGGACCCTGTGCCGATATGGCGACGTCAACAACCTGACGACTGGCATCGGCACCTCGAAGCTGGCGCAAGGCAATTGCGGACACACTGCCATGGCCGACGTCGAGAAGTACCGGGAACCGGCACCTGCCGTCGAAGTGTTCAAAGCGCCGGGCGGGGGCGACGCCTGAGTCGTGGTTCGCCCAATAGAAGGTTCGCCCAATAGAAAACGCCGGCCACCGGCCGGCGTTTTCCTTGTCGTGCAATGCCGCCTGATCTTGTCTCGGGCGGCAGGCGTCTTACATGCCCACGTAGTTCGGGCCGCCGCCACCTTCCGGCGTGACCCACACGATGTTCTGCGTCGGGTCCTTGATGTCGCAAGTCTTGCAGTGCACGCAGTTCTGCGCGTTGATCTGCAGGCGCTCCTTGCCGTCATCGTTCTGCACGAACTCGTACACGCCAGCCGGGCAGTAGCGCGACTCGGGGCCGGCGTACTTTTCCCAGTTGATGTTCACCGGCACGCTCGCGTCCTTGAGCGTCAGGTGCGCGGGCTGGTTTTCTTCGTGGTTCGTGTTGCTGATGAACACCGACGACAGACGATCGAACGTGAGCTTGCCGTCCGGCTTCGGATAGACGATCTTCTCGCACTCGGCGGCCGGCTTCAGGTACACGTGGTCCGGCTTTTCGCGGTGGAGGGTCCAGGGCGGGTTGCGGATGCCAAGCTTCGGCAGCAGCCATTGCTCGATACCGGTCATCAGCGTGGCGGTGGTGCGGCCCTTCTTGAACCACTGCTTGAAGTTCTTCGCTTGCAGCAGTTCCTTGTGGAGCCAGCTCGATTCGAACGCGGCGGGGTAGGCGGTCAGTTCGTCGTGCTGACGGCCGCCCTGCAGCGCGTCGTAGGCGGCCTCGGCGGCCAGCATGCCAGTCTTGATCGCAGCGTGGCTGCCCTTGATACGCGAGGCGTTCAGGTAGCCGGCGTCGCAACCCACCAGTGCGCCACCCGGGAACACGGTCTTCGGCAGCGACAGCAGGCCGCCGGCGGTGATCGCGCGGGCGCCATAGCCGATACGCTTGCCGCCTTCAAAGTAAGCGCGGATTTCCGGGTGCGTCTTGAAGCGCTGGAATTCCTCGAACGGCGACAGCCACGGGTTCGTGTAGTCCAGGCCAACCACGAAGCCCACTGCGACCTTGTTGTCCTCCATGTGATAGAGGAACGAGCCGCCGTAAGTTGCGGGGTCGAGCGGCCAGCCGGCCGTGTGCACCACCAGACCGGGCTTATGCTTGGCCGGATCGATTTCCCACAGTTCTTTCAGGCCGATGCCGTAGCTTTGCGGGTCCTTGCCGGCGTCGAGCTTGTACTTGGCGATGATCTGCTTGCCCAGGTGGCCACGCGCGCCCTCGGCGAAGATCGTGTACTTGGCGTGGAGCTCCATGCCGAGCTGGAAGTTCTCGGTGGGCTCGCCTTCCTTGCTGATACCCATGTTGCCCGTGGCCACGCCCTTGACCGAGCCGTCCTCGTTGTACAGGACTTCGGCGGCCGGGAAGCCCGGGAAAATTTCTACGCCCAGCGCCTCGGCTTGCTGGCCCATCCAGCGAACGAAGTTCGACAGGCTGACGATGTAGTTGCCGTGGTTGTGGAAGCACTCCGGCAGCAGCGCCGGCGGGGTGCCCTTGGAGCCGGATTCGTTCAGGAACAGGAACTTGTCTTCCGTTACCGGCTGGTTCAGCGGCGCGCCGAGTTCCTTCCAGTTCGGGATCAGTTCAGTAAGCGCGCGCGGATCCATGATCGCGCCGGACAGGATGTGAGCGCCGGGCTCCGAGCCTTTCTCCAGCACACAGACATTGACGTCGCCGCCTTTTTCTTGCGCCAGTTGCTTCAGGCGAATAGCCGTGGCGAGGCCTGCAGGTCCGCCGCCAACGATGACGACGTCGTACTCCATGGCTTCTCGCGGGCCGAACTGCTCGACGAGCTGTTGCTGATCCATTGTCTCTTACCCTCTGTTTCTTCTGGGCGGCAATACTGCCGCATGGGTCGCAGTCCGTCGTGCGGGTGCTGCGGTTTGTGGGAATGCGGTGATCGGGCTCCAAGAAACTGGCAGGGATTTGCGGGGCTTTGCGAAGTCTCCCGCATTTCCCCCTTTCGCTTTGGGGACCAAGTTCTTAGAATCTCCGGCATTGTCCGGGACTCGACACCCTCAGGCAAGATTTTTTTTTGAACGACCGTTCTTTTTTTTGGTAAGCTGCGGCCGCCAGCCTATGTAACGTCGGCGCCGCACGTCCGGCTGGGCCGGGCGCCCCCCAAACACCGAGGTAACTATGGGTCTGTCGATTAATCTGGAAGGCAAGGTCGCGCTGGTGACCGGCGCGTCAAGCGGCCTGGGCACGCGTTTTTCCAATGTTCTGGCGGCCGCCGGGGCCAAGGTGGTACTGGCTTCGCGCCGAGTGGAACGGCTCAAGGAGCTACGTGCCTCGATTGAGGCAGACGGCGGCAGCGCGCACGTGGTGCAGCTCGACGTGACCGATCCGGACAGTATCCGGGCGGCCGTGGCGCACGCCGAAACCGAGGCTGGCGCGATCGACATCCTGGTCAACAATTCGGGCGTTTCCACCACGCAGAAGTTGACCGACGTCACCGCTGACGACTTCGATTTCGTCTTCGATACCAATACGCGGGGCGCGTTCTTTGTCGCCCAGGAAGTGGCCAAGCGCATGATCGCGCGGGCCAAGGGCGCCGAAAAACTGGGCAATCCGCTGCCTCAGGCGCGAATCGTCAATATTGCGTCGGTGGCCGGTCTCAAGGTACTGTCGCAGATCGGTGTCTACTGCATGAGCAAGGCAGCCGTGGTCCATATGACCAAGGCGATGGCGCTGGAATGGGCGCGGCACGGTATCAATACCAACGCGATCTGCCCAGGCTATATCGACACCGAGATCAACCACCACCACTGGGACACCGACGCGGGGCAGAAGCTGATCCAGATGCTGCCGCGCAAGCGCCTGGGCCAACCCGAAGACCTCGATGGCCTGTTGCTGCTGCTGGCGTCCGATGCCTCGCGCTTTATCAATGGTGCGGTGGTCACGGCCGACGATGGCATGGTCTGATCCTCCCGGATTGGACCGAGAAGAATAAATAACCAAATAAGAATCACCCCGGGGCGTTAACAGAACGAAGCGAAGCGGTTCTGGGCAGGGAAGGTGGCGCGGCGAGACCATGGCGCCCGTACCACGGTGCCAGAATCGTTTTGTTAGCGCCTCGGGACCGGACCGGAGGCCGGGGAGGATGGAGCAAGACAATCAGGCACGGCGCGACGCCGTGCCGCAGCATGTCGTCGATTCGGTGATCATTCCCGAAGCCGCCGACGAAGCGCGGGACAGCGAATTCCGGGTTTCACCGCGTATCGAGGACTGGATCGGCGTGATCGTGATGGGGCTGTTGGTAATCATCACGTTCGCTAACGTGGTGGTCCGCTACTTCACCGACGAATCGTTTGCCTGGACCGAGGAGTTCTCGGTCTTCCTGATGATCGTGCTGGCGCTGGTGGCCGGCAGCGCCGCCGTGGCGCGCGATCGCAATATCCGTATCGAATTCTTCTTCGAGCGTGGCAGTGCCGCGCGGCAGAAGCGGCTGGCTATCGTTTCGGCGCTGGCCGTCGCGGTCATGTTCCTGGCCCTCGCCGTGCTGGGTGTGCGGATCACGTGGGACGAGTACACGTTCGGTGAGACATCGCCGGGCATCGGCGTGCCGAGCTGGTGGTACTCGGTCTGGCTGCCTGTTCTGTCGATGGCGATAACGCTGCGGGCGCTGGCTCTGGCCCTGCGCAATGTCCGGGCGCTGCGTGCCCTGATGAACGATGGGGAGCGTGCGCAATGACGCTGATCGCCATCATTCTGTTCGCGGTTTTCATTGGCCTGATGCTGCTGGGCGTGCCAATTGGCGTGTCGCTGGGGCTGGGCGGTCTGATCGCCATCGGCCTGTCGAACCTCGATACGCAGATGTTCGGCCTGCTGGCCGTGCCGCAGAACTTCTATGCCGGTCTTGCCAAGTACCCGCTGCTGGCCATTCCAATGTTCGTGCTGGTCGGTTCGATCTTCGACCGTTCCGGCGTGGCGCAGCGACTGGTCACGTTCGCCATCGCGATCGTGGGCCGTGGTCCGGGCATGTTGCCGCTGGTGGCTATTCTGGTGGCGATGTTCCTGGGTGGCATCTCGGGCTCTGGTCCCGCGAACGCGGCAGCGGTAGGGGGCGTGATGATCGCGGCGATGTCGCGTGCGGGCTATCCGGGCTCCTACAGCGCCGCGGTGGTTGGCGCGGCGGCGGCTACGGACATCCTGATTCCGCCGTCAGTGGCGTTCATTATCTACAGCGTGCTGGTGCCGGGCGCATCGGTGCCCGCGCTGTTTGCCGCCGGCATGATCCCGGGCATCCTGGCCGGTGTGGCGTTGATCGTTCCGGCCGTCTGGCTGGCGCGCAAGCACAACATGGGGCATATCGAGGCCGGCTTGCCGCGCCCGCCGTTCTGGAAGAGCCTGCGCGAGGCCGCATGGGGCCTGGTGGCGCCGTTCCTGATCCTGGGTGGCATGCGCGCGGGCTGGTTCACGCCGACCGAGGCCGCCGTCGTGGCCGTGGTCTACGGGCTGTTCGTCGGCATGGTGATCTATCGCAGCATCGGCGTGCGCGACCTGTTCACGATTTTCCAGGAGGCGGCCGAGACATCGGCGGTGATCCTGCTGGTCGTGGCGCTAGCCGGCATCTTCGCCTATGCGCTGTCCACGCTCGGCGTGATCGACCCGCTGGCCAATGCCATTGCGCATTCGGGACTGGGCGAGTACGGCGTGCTGGCGCTGATCGTGCTGCTGCTGATGACCGTCGGCATGTTCCTGGACGGCATCTCGATCTTCCTGATCTTCGTGCCGCTGCTGCTGCCCATCGCCACCGCGTTCCACTGGAATCCGGTATGGTTTGGCGTGGTGCTTACGCTCAAGGTGGCGCTGGGTCAGTTCACCCCGCCGCTGGCCGTCAACCTGATGGTGTCGTGCCGCATCGCGCGCGTGCGCATGGAAGAGACCGTGCCATGGGTGATCTGGATGCTGCTGGCGATGTTCGTCGCCATGCTGATGGTGCTGGCC
Organism: Cupriavidus sp. HMR-1; assembly: GCF_000319775.1. Classification (NCBI taxonomy): domain Bacteria; kingdom Pseudomonadati; phylum Pseudomonadota; class Betaproteobacteria; order Burkholderiales; family Burkholderiaceae; genus Cupriavidus; species Cupriavidus sp. HMR-1. The sequence continues at coordinate 52,700 of NZ_ANKP01000235.1, read as the reverse complement.
TATCCGCCGCTGGCCACCTGGCTGCCCGACTACCTGGGCTATTGATATGAACGAGAAAACGAAAAGAGGAGATTCCCGGATGAAACGCCGTGCCCTGATGCTGTCCGTTGCCGCTTCGATCGCCGCCGCCGCGCTTGCGCCGGCCGGTGCGATGGCGCAGACCTACAAGTCCGAATACAAGATGTCGCTGGTGCTCGGCCCCGCATTCCCGTGGGGCAAGGGCGGCGAGATCTGGGCAGACATGGTGCGTCAGCGCACCAATGGCCGCATCAACATCAAGCTGTATCCGGGCACCTCGCTGGTGGCTGGTGACCAGACGCGCGAGTTCTCGGCGATTCGCCAGGGTGTGATCGACATGGCCGTGGGCTCCACCATCAACTGGTCCCCGCAGGTCAAGGAACTGAACCTGTTCTCGCTGCCGTTCCTGATGCCCGACTACAAGGCGCTGGATTCGTTGACCCAGGGCGATGTGGGCAAGTCGATCTTCGCCACGCTGGAGAAGGCGGGCGTGGTGCCGCTGGCCTGGGGCGAGAACGGTTTTCGTGAAGTCTCGAACTCGAAGCACGAGATCCGCAAGCCGGAGGACCTCAAGGGTCTGAAGCTGCGTGTGGTGGGCTCGCCGTTGTACATCGAGACGTTCAACGCGCTGGGCGCAAACCCCACGCAGATGAGCTGGGCCGATGCGCAGCCGGCCATGGCCTCCGGCGCCGTGGATGGCCAGGAGAACCCGCAGAGCGTGTTCGCCGCTGCCAAGCTCTACACGGTGGGCCAGAAGTTCGTGACGACCTGGGGCTACGTGGCCGACCCGCTGATCTTCGTGGTCAACAAGCAGATCTGGGAAAGCTGGACGCCGGCTGACCGCGAGATCGTCAAGCAGGCCGCCATCGACGCAGGCAAGCAGGAAATCGCGCTGGCCCGCAAGGGGCTGAACGAGGCGGGCGCGCCGGCATGGAAAGACATGGAGCAGCACGGCGTGAAGGTGACCAGCCTGACGCCGGCCGAGCACGATGCCTTCCGCAAGGCCACCGCCAAGGTCTACGACAAGTGGAAGAAGCAGATTGGCGCCGATCTGGTGACCAAGGCCGAAGCGTCCATCGCCAATCGCCGATGAAACACGTCTTCACCTTCGTGATGCCGATACGGTGGGGTGACATGGACGCCATGGGTCATGTCAACAACACCGTCTACTTCCGCTACATGGAACAGGCGCGGCTCGAGTGGTTCGCCTCGCTGGGGCGTAGCGGTAAGGACGCCAGCGGCCATGGGCCGGTCATCATCAACGCCAGCATGACGTTCCTGAAGCAGCTTCGTCACCCCGGCGACATCGAATGCCGCGTGTACGCAGGCAAGCTCGGTCGCACGAGTTTCGAAACGTGGACGGAGATTATCCGGACCGATCTGCCTGACGTGATCTGGGCGGAAGGTGGCGCGAAGGTGGTGTGGTGCGACTACACGGCGGAGAAGTCGGTCCCGGTTCCGGACGAAATCCGTCGCCTGATCGAGGCGTAGGCTTCAAGTCCGCAATCGGCAGGTCCTCTCTCCCGTCTTGCGGGAGAGAGGGCGCATCCTCAGTGATTGACAAGGCGTTGGACCAGATCCACCGCCGTATGCGCTCCATATTTCTTCATCAGACGTGCCCGGTAGATGTCCACCGTGCGCGGGCTGATCGCCAGCAGCTTGCCGATCTGCTTGCTGGTCTTGCCCTCGACCAGCTGCGCGGCAATATCGCGCTCCCGCGCGGTCAGCTCGGCTGTTACGGGCCGCTTCTGGGATAGATCCTCGAACGTCCAGATGCCGCTGCCGAGTGGATCCTGCCGGTCCAGCGCGCGGCCGGTGACATGGCACCAGAACAGCTCGCCGTTGGCGCGCTTCATGATTCGCTCGTCCGAGTACATCCCCTTTGCATTCATGATCGGCACGATCCGCGCGCCGGTGCGCTCGAACTCGTCGGCAGTGGGGTAGAGCACCTGGAAGGACTCGCCGACCAGGGCATCGCGCGTGGTGCCGAAGATCCGGCAAACCTCGTCATTGCAATCCTCGATCATGCGGGCGCGCGACAGCACCAGCCCGACGGGCGCAAGCTGAAAAGCGGTCTGGTAGTCGATGGACGGCATTATCCCTTATGTACTTTTACGTAATGGCGTTGGCGGTATGCGTTGACGTATGCTTTGGGGCGGCAACGGCGGGGCCTGACCGCTGATTGTACCGTTACAGATTCCGCATGTGGCCGGTTGGCCATGTGGCGGACCAAGAGCGTCGTCGGAAGGCTTCGAACCATCCGCGCGGGACTACCGAGGAAGGAGCAAACAATGAACAAGGTCTACGCCAGCGCTGCTGAGGCGCTCGCGGGCGTCGTGCGCGACGGCCAGACGATCGCCGTGGGCGGTTTTGGTCTGTGCGGCATCCCCGAAGCGCTGATCGCGGCACTGCGCGATAGCGGCGCCAAGCAGCTTACCTGCATCTCCAACAATGCCGGCGTCGATGGTTTTGGCCTCGGCCTGCTGCTTGCCACGCGGCAGATCCGCAAGATGATCTCGTCCTACGTGGGCGAGAACAAGGAGTTCGAGCGCCAGTACCTGGCTGGCGAACTCGAACTCGAATTCACGCCGCAGGGCACGCTGGCCGAGAAGCTGCGCGCCGGCGGATCGGGCATCCCGGCGTTTTTCACCAAGACCGGCGTGGGCACGATCGTCGCAGATGGCAAGGAAATCCGCGAGTTCGACGGCCAGCAATACGTGATGGAGCGTTCGCTGACGGCGGACGTGGCGCTGGTCAAGGCCAAGAAGGCTGACAAGGCAGGTAATCTGGTCTTCCGCCGCACCGCCCGCAACTTCAACCCGGTTTGCGCAATGGCCGGAAAGATCACGGTGGTCGAGGTGGAAGAGATCGTTGAAACCGGTGAGATCGATCCGGACGACGTCCACCTGCCGGGCATCTTCGTGCACCGCATCGTGCTGAACACGAACCCCGAAAAACGCATCGAACAGCGCACCGTGCGTGCCAAGTAAGGAGACAGATCATGGCATGGACACGTGATGAAATGGCCGCGCGTGCGGCCCGGGAACTGCAGGACGGTTTCTATGTGAATCTCGGTATCGGCCTGCCGACGCTGGTGGCCAACCACGTGCCGGAAGGCATGGAAGTGTGGCTGCAGTCGGAAAACGGCCTGCTGGGCATCGGTCCGTTCCCGACCGAGGAAGAAGTGGACGCCGACATGATCAACGCCGGCAAGCAGACGGTGACGACGCTGCCCGGTTCGTCGATCTTCTCGTCGGCCGATTCGTTTGCGATGATTCGCGGCGGCAAGATCAACCTGGCCATCCTGGGCGCCATGCAGGTCAGCCAGCGCGGCGACCTGGCCAACTGGATGATCCCGGGCAAGATGGTCAAGGGCATGGGCGGCGCGATGGACCTCGTGGCCGGCGTGGGTCGCGTGGTGGTGCTGATGGAACATACCGCCAAGAAGAAGGATGGCACCGAGGACATCAAGATCCTTGAGGCGTGCAATCTGCCGCTGACCGGCGTGGGTGTGGTGAATCGCATCATCACCGACCTGGCCGTGATGGACGTGACGCCGGAAGGCCTGAAGCTGGTGGAAACCGCTCCAGGCGTGAGCCGGGAGGAAGTGCAGGCGAAGACGGGCGCGAAGCTGATCTGAGCCGCTATCTGAGCCGCTTGTTTGAGTTGTTGGTTTGGCCGCCTGGTACGGTGGCCAAAGCACAGTAGCCAGTAGGAAAAAGCCCCCGCCGGTTTATGCCGGCGGGGGCTTTTTTTGCCTGGTGAGGGTTTCCGTTCGCCGATCCTGGCTCGCCGAGCCTCAGGACTTCGCCTTGTTGTAGCTCGAGAAGACCGACGCCGCGCCATTGGCTTTCACCAGCAGCACGTCGAACGGGTCCTTGCGTGAACCATATTCCATGCCCGGAGATCCTGCCGGCATTCCCGGCACGGCCAATCCTGCGGCCTGCGGCTTGCTGGCCAGCAGCTTCTTGATGTCGGCTGCCGGCACATGGCCCTCGATACCGTAGCCGGCGATGACGCCGGTGTGGCACGAGCCGAAGCGGTCCGGAATCCCGTACTTGGTGCGATAGACGCCAGTGTCCTCGACATCGTGCGTGGTCACCGTAAAGCCGTTGGCGCGCAGATGCTTGACCCAGTCCTCGCAGCAGCCGCAAGTCGGGCTCTTGTAGACGTCGATGGCCAACAGCTTCGGCGACTGCGCCATGGCCAACACCGGCGCCAGCGTCAGCGAACTGGCGCCAAGGATGCGCAGGAAGTTACGTCGGTCTGCCATTTACTGCACTCCTCGTTCTCTTATTGGGCCACCCAGCCACCGTCCATGTTCCAGATCGCGCCGCGCACCTGACGCGCGGCTTCGCTCGACAGGAACACCGCCAGCGCGCCGAGTTCCTCGGGCGTGACGAACTGGCCGGAAGGCTGCTTCTCGATCACCAGTTCACGCTTGGCTTGCTCGACCGGAATCCCTTCCTTCTGGGCGCGGGCTTCCACCTGTTTCTGTACCAGTGGCGTCAGCACCCAGCCCGGGCAGATGGCGTTGGCCGTGACGCCGGTCTGCGCCGTTTCGAGCGCGGTGACCTTGGTGAAGCCGACGATGCCGTGTTTCGCGGCCACGTAGGCCGACTTTTCCGCCGATGCCACGAGACCGTGGGTCGAGGCGATATTGATGACCCGACCCCAGTTCTTCGCCTTCATCGAGGGCAGCGCCAGGCGGGTAGTGTGGAATGCGGAGGTGAGATTGATGGCGATGATCGCGTCCCAGCGATCGACCGGAAATTCCTCGATCTTTGCCACGAACTGGATGCCTGCGTTGTTGACCAGGATGTCCACACCGCCGAAGTCCTTCTCGGCATAGCGCATCATGTCCTCGATCTCGGCGGCCTTGCTCATGTCGGCGCCATGGTAGCCCACCTGAATGCCGCTGCCGGATTTGGCGATATCCGCCTTTGCGCCGTCCACGTCACCGAATCCGTTGACGATGATGTTGGCACCTTGCGCGGCCAGCGCCTGGGCGATGCCGAGTCCGATACCGCTGGTCGATCCAGTGACCAGTGCCGTCTTGCCTTTGAGCATGGATGCCTCCGTTGGGCGAGTCAGGATGTGCTGTGGCATTGTACTCGCTGAGCGTACAATCCTGCTTTGGCCAAAAGCCCGCAATTTGGTTCAACCACCCGGTTCGACCGTCGTACTTTCCGAAGTAGTCATATCGCTTAACCTTTCGCGTCATCATGCCTTTGGCGCGAGATTGCAGGGAGTCCAGATGTCTTCCAGTCCGCGCCTCGGCTTCGTACAGTGCATCAGCGCATCCGGCCTGCATCGCATGGCCTATCACGAGTGGGGAGATCCCGCGAATCAGCGAGTGCTGGTGTGCGTGCACGGCCTGACCCGTACCGGACGTGATTTCGACGCGCTGGCACGTTCGCTGAGCGACGAGTACCGTGTGGTGTGCCCGGACGTGGTGGGCCGTGGCCGCTCCGACTGGCTGGCCGACCCGCGGGGCTACGTGTTGCCGCAATACGTGTCCGATATGGTTACGCTGATCGCGCGACTGAACGTCGAACAGGTGGACTGGTTCGGCACGTCGATGGGCGGGCTGATCGGCATCGGGCTGGCCGGGCTGGTCAAGTCGCCGGTGCGCAAGCTGTTGCTCAACGATGTGGGTCCGCGCATCACCGCGCAATCGATGGAACGGATTGGTGCGTATCTGGGTTTGCCGGTGCGCTTCAAGACGTTCGAGGAAGGGCTGGCTTATCTGCAGACGATCAGCGCCTCATTCGGCCGTCATACTCCCGAGCAGTGGCGCGAGCTGAATGGCGCGATCCTGAAACCGATGCAGGGCGCGGAGGGGCTCGAATGGGGATTGCATTACGACCCGGCGCTGGCCGTGCCGTTCAAGGACGCGACGCCGGAGGCGATGCAGGCTGGCGAGGCCGCGCTGTGGGCGATGTTCGAGGCCATTCAAGGGCCGACACTGGTGGTGCGCGGCGCGCAGTCCGATCTGCTGATGCGCGAGATCCTGGCCGAGATGGTGGCACGCGGCAAGCAGGTGTCGAGCGTGGAGATTCCCGATGTGGGTCATGCTCCGACGTTTGTCGATCCGGCGCAGATCGCCATCGCCCGTCAATTTTTCCTGGGGTCTTGAGCCCCGATACTGAACGAAAACTGTCATGAGCACCAACACCCTGAAGCGCGCCCACGTGGGCAAGCGCCTGTCCGAATACGCGGTCTACAACGGCGTCGTCTATCTGGCCGGCCAGGTGCCCGAGGTCGACCCCAAGGCCGACCTGCGCGGCCAGACGCGCGAGGTGCTGGGCCATATCGACCGCCTGCTGGCCGAAGCCGGCAGCGACAAGACGCGCATCCTGATGTGCCAAATCTTCCTGACGGACATCACGCGCATTGGCGAGATGAACGAGGTGTGGGACGAGTGGGTGGCGCAAGGCAATACGCCGCCGCGGGCCACCGTCCAGGCGGCGCTGGCCAATCCCGACTACCTGATCGAAGTGGTGGTGACGGCCGCGCTCAACTGATGCGGGGCGGTAAGACATGGTGACATCGACGGAGCTGACGGGTCAGACCGCGGGCGTGCCCGACGCCGGGCTCGTCGAGCGCGCGCTCGCGTATGTGCGCGAGAAGGCCGACGGCGAGAAACCCACGACACTGCCCACCGGCGAGACCGTGCTGTCTCATGCCGAGGGGATGCTGCGTATCCTGGATGGCCTGCGCGTAGACGATGCCGCGCGTGCGGCGGCGTGCCTGTTCCCGATGGTGGCGTTCGTGCCCGGCGTCGAGGCGCACATCGAGGAACGCTTCGGCGAGGACGTGGCGCGGCTGGTGAAGGGCGTGCGGCAACTGTTGCGGATTGGCGCGATCGCCACGCAGGCCGAGACCGCCGAAACGTCGAAGTCGCAGGCGGCGGCGCGGCAGGAGCAAGTTGAGGCGCTGCGCAAGATGCTGCTGGCCTTCGCGCAGGACATCCGCGTGGTGCTGGTGCGGCTGGCTTCGCGTCTGCAGACGTTGCGCTGGCTGGCGCAGACCAAGAGCCAGCCGCTGCCGGGCGTGGCGCGCGAAACGCTCGATATCTATGCGCCGCTGGCGAACCGGCTGGGTATCTGGCAAATGAAGTGGGAGCTCGAGGATCTGGCCTTCCGCTTCGAGCAGCCCGAGACCTACAAGCGCATCGCCAAGCTGCTCGACGAAAAGCGCATCGAGCGGGAGGGCTATATCTCGCAGGCGATCGCGCGGCTGCAGTCCGAACTGGCGGCGGCGGGCATTCGCGCCGAAGTGACCGGGCGACCCAAGCACATCTACAGCATCTGGAAGAAGATGCGGGGCAAGGCGCTCGATTTTGCCGATCTCTACGACGTGCGCGCCTTCCGCGTGATTGTCGACGACATCAAGGACTGCTATACGGTGCTCGGTATCGTGCACCACATCTGGCAACCGATTCCGCGCGAGTTCGACGACTACATTTCGCGGCCGAAGGCGAATGGCTACAAATCCCTGCACACGGTGGTGATCGGCGACGATGGCCGAGCGTTCGAGGTGCAGATCCGTACGCACGAGATGCACCACTTCGCCGAGTACGGCGTGGCGGCGCACTGGCGCTACAAGGAAGCGGGTGGCAGGGGTTATAGCGGTCAGTTCACCGCGGACAACAGCTACGACGAGAAAATCGCGTGGCTGCGGCAACTGCTGGCGTGGAAGGATGACGCCGATCACACGGTCACGCACGAGGATTCGCCGTGGGAGCAGCTCAAGCACGCGGCAATCGACGACCACATCTATGTGCTGACGCCGCAGGCGCGCGTGGTGGCGTTGCCTCAGGGCGCCACGCCGGTGGATTTTGCCTACTACCTGCATAGTGACCTCGGCCATCGTTGCCGCGGTGCGCGTGTCGATGGCGCGATGGTGCCGCTCAACACGCCGCTCAAGAACGGGCAGACCGTGGAGATCGTGGCGGTCAAGCAGGGTGGGCCTTCGCGCGACTGGCTGAACCCCGAGCTGGGCTACCTGGCCAGCAGCCGCGCACGTGCCAAGGTGCGGGCATGGTTCAATGCGCTCGACTCTCAGGAGACGATTGCCCAAGGGCGTGCCCTGATCGAAAAGACGTTGCAGCGCGAGGGCAAGACGGCGGTCAATCTCGACGATCTCGCCACCCGACTCAACTTCAAGACACCGGATGATCTGTTCGCGGCGGTGGCGAAGGAAGAGTTCAGCCTGCGCCACGTGGAGCAGGCGCTACGGCATCCGGACGGGGAGGTGCAGCCGCAGTTCAGCGAGGAAGAGGCCGTTACCAAGAAGAGTCGCGCCACCAGCGTGGCGCGCGGCGCCAAGAGTGGCGTGCTCGTGGTGGGCGTCGATTCGCTGATGACGCAAATGTCTCGCTGCTGCAAGCCGGCGCCGCCGGACGATATCGTTGGCTTCGTGACTCGTGGTCGGGGTGTGTCAATCCATCGACGCAACTGCCACACGTTCCAGCAACTGGCGACGCGCGACCCTGAGCGAGTGATTCAGACGGAATGGGGCAAGCGCAGCGATGCCGTGTATCCCGTGGACATCCAGGTGGAGGCGATCGACCGGCAGGGCTTGCTGCGCGATATTTCCGAAGTGCTGTCGCGCGAGAAGATCAACGTCACGGGTGTGAAGACGCTGTCGAGCAAGGGTGTTGCTCGAATGCAGTTCACTGCGGAGGTTGCCGAGGCCACGCAACTCCAGCGTGCGATTTCCCTGATCGAAGAAGTGCAGGGGGTGTTGCACGCGAAACGAAAATAAGGTTATACTTGCAGCTTCGCTAGGCTCGTAGCTCAGCTGGTTAGAGCACCACCTTGACATGGTGGGGGTCGTTGGTTCGAGTCCAATCGAGCCTACCAACGAACATGCAGTAAAAACGTAGCACCCGTCGGCAATCGAAGGCTGGCGCTGGCAGATCCGAACAACCTTCCAAGGAACGGAAACGCATCATGAGCAAGACAACTCGAACTACTACCGCTGGTTAGCGACAGTAGTCGAGGTGCGCCTTCGACCCGTAGTGTGTGATACGGGGAAACACAGAAAAACGCGGCCTTGGCCGCGTTTTTTTTCGTCTGCCGTTTTCCAGCATCCTGTAAGCTGCCTCGTCGCTCGCCGTGAGGCAGCCAGAAAGATTCGTTGCTGGTCGTGTCCGATAGCCGTTCAGGTGATTGGATGGGCCGGCGCCACAAAAGAAGCTATGCTCCGCTCGCCACATCGCCTGAAGGCCGGTGCAGCGGAATCCTCGAGAGGTGCAAGATGATCGTAATCACGCTGCCAGACGGTTCCCGTCGTGAGTATCCCGGCCCCGTCACGGTGGCCGAAGTGGCGCAGAGCATTGGCTCTGGTCTGGCCAAGGCGGCGCTCGCCGGCAAGGTCGATGGCCGCATGGTCGATACGAGCTTCAGGATCGACCAGGATACATCGCTGTCCATTGTCACGGACAAGGATGCTGATGGCGTCGACGTGATTCGTCACTCGACGGCTCACTTGCTGGCCTACGCTGTCAAGGAGCTGTATCCCGACGCGCAGGTCACGATCGGACCGGTCATTGACAACGGCTTCTACTACGACTTCTCGTACAAGCGCCCTTTCACGCCGGAAGACCTCGCCGCCATCGAAAAGAAGATGACGGAACTTGCCCGCAAGGACGAGAAGGTGTCGCGCGAGGTGTGGAGTCGCGATGAGGCGGTGGCCCTGTTCGAGTCGATGGGCGAGAAGTACAAGGCCGAGATCATTGCTTCGATTCCCGCGGATCAGGAGATCGGCCTCTATCGCGAAGGTAGCTTCGTCGACCTGTGCCGTGGCCCGCACGTACCGTCCACGGGCAAGCTCAAGGTCTTCAAGTTGATGAAGGTGGCCGGTGCCTACTGGCGCGGCGACTCCAACAACGAGATGCTCCAGCGTATCTACGGTACGGCCTGGGCGAAGAAGGAAGACCAGGACGCCTACCTGCACATGCTGGAGGAGGCTGAGAAGCGCGATCACCGTCGCCTGGGCAAGACGCTCGACCTGTTCCATCTGCAGGAAGAGGCGCCTGGCATGGTGTTCTGGCACCCGAAGGGCTGGCAGGTGTGGCAGGCCGTCGAGCAATATATGCGCGGCCGTCTGGGTCAGGCCGGCTACGAGGAAGTGCGCACGCCGCAGGTGATGGATCGTTCGCTCTGGGAGCGTTCCGGCCACTGGGACAACTATAAAGAGAACATGTTCGTCACGGAGTCGGAGAAGCGCGATTACGCGATCAAGCCGATGAACTGCCCGGGCCATGTGCAGATCTTCAACCACGGCCTGCGCTCGTACCGCGACCTGCCGCTGCGCCTTGCCGAGTTCGGTGCGTGCCATCGCAACGAGCCTTCGGGAGCGTTGCACGGACTGATGCGTGTGCGAGGTTTTGTGCAGGATGATGCGCATATCTTCTGCACGGAAGAGCAGATCGTCGAGGAGGCCAAGGCCTTCAACGAACTCGCGTTCTCGATCTATGACGACTTTGGCTTCAAGGATGTCGCGGTGAAGCTGTCGCTGCGCCCGGAAAAGCGCGCGGGCTCGGATGCGGTCTGGGATCACGCCGAGGATGGCCTGCGCCTGGCGCTGCGCGCCTGCGGCGTGGAGTGGGAAGAACTGCCCGGCGAGGGTGCTTTCTACGGCCCAAAGGTCGAGTACCACATCAAGGATGCAATCGGCCGTTCGTGGCAGTGCGGCACGCTGCAGCTCGATCTGGTGCTGCCGGAGCGTCTGGGCGCCGAGTACGTTTCCGAGGACAATTCCCGGAAGCGCCCGGTCATGCTGCACCGCGCGATCCTTGGTTCGTTCGAGCGCTTCCTGGGTATCTTGCTGGAAAACCACGCGGGTGCGCTGCCCGCCTGGCTGGCTCCGGAGCAGGTAGTGGTGATGAATATCGCCGAATCCCAGTCGGAATATGCTGAAAGCGTTGTGCAACTCTTGCAAAAACAAGGGTTTAGGGCCAAGGCGGATTTGCGTAACGAGAAAATTACGTATAAAATTCGCGAGCATTCCCTCCAGAAGATCCCTTACCTGCTGGTAATTGGCGACAAGGAGCGGGATGCCAATCAAGTGGCCGTGCGTGCCCGTGGCAACGTGGATCTGGGTGTTATGCCTGTTTCCGCGTTTGTGGAGCGTCTGCAACAGGACGTTTCCAGCAAAGCCTGAGGGTGTCGAGCACGGCTTGTTTTTTTGTCTTCTTGAGGTAACGGAACATCGCTACAGACAAAGGTCACCGTATCAACCGGGAAATCAGCGCGCCTGAGTTGCGCCTGGTAGGGGTTGATAACGAGCAGCTCGGCATCGTCAAATTCATGGACGCACTGCGCCTGGCCGAGGACAAGGACTTGGATCTCGTGGAGATCGCGCCCAACGCGACTCCGCCCGTGGCCCGCATCATGGACTACGGCAAGTTCAAGTACGAGGAAGCCAAGCGCGCCCACGAGGCCAAGCTCAAGCAGAAAATCATCCAGGTCAAGGAAGTGAAATTCCGTCCTGGCACGGATGATGGCGATTACAACGTCAAGCTGCGCAATTTGCGACGCTTCCTGGAAGAGGGCGACAAGACCAAGATCACGTTGCGCTTCCGTGGCCGTGAAATGGCCCACCAGGAAATCGGCGCGCGCGTGCTCGAGCGTCTGAAGGCTGACCTGGAGGAACTGGGTCAGGTCGAGCAGATGCCGAAGATGGAAGGTCGCCAGATGGTGATGGTGCTGGCCCCCAAGAAGAAGAAGTGATTCTTGTGCGGGGTGGCGACCGGGGTGCCATGTGCATCCCGGCGTCGTCCTGTGCGGAAACCGTGCGCGGCGCTTCGTGCGCTGCGTACAAAAACAAGTGGATACGGGTTTTGCAAGTGATGGCGTCAGCCGTCCACCTGTATGCATGTCATAGAGCTGGAGTTTTTCATGCCTAAGATGAAGACCAAGAAAAGCGCCTCCAAGCGCTTTACTGCGCGTCCGAACGGTTCGTTCAAGCGCGGCCAGGCCTTCAAGCGTCACATCCTGACCAAGAAGACCACCAAGAACAAGCGTCAACTGCGCGGCACCCAGGACGTCCATGAGACGAACCTGAAGTCCGTTCGCGCAATGATGCCTTACGCATAACCTCAAACGATAACGAAAGGAGTTTTATATGCCTCGAGTCAAGCGTGGGGTTACTGCACGGGCCCGTCACAAGAAAGTCATCGACGCTGCCAAGGGTTACCGCGGCCGTCGTAATAATGTCTATCGTATCGCCAAGCAGGCGGTCATGCGTGCTGGCCAGTACGCCTACCGCGATCGTCGCAACAAGAAGCGCGTGTTCCGCGCTCTCTGGATTGCACGTATCAACGCTGCTACGCGTGAGCATGGCATGACCTACAGCGTGTTCATGAACGGCCTGAAGAAGGCTTCGATTGAACTGGACCGCAAGGTGCTGTCGGACATGGCTATCCACGACAAGCCTGCCTTTGCCGCCATCGTCAACCAGGTGAAAGCCACCGTTGCCTGATGCCGGCTGCGGAAGCGCCTAGACCGCGCTTCCGGGCAAGCACCGACCGCAAGGTCTGCTGAAACGGGGCTCCTCACCGAGCCCCGTTTTTATTTCGAATGTCGTGTCGATCGGAGCGATCCGAGACGGCATTCGAAATAGATGCGCCGCACGCGCATTGCCGCGTGCAGTGTCAACCTTTCCACGTATTTGTCTACGTATTGCTGCCATGTCCCTGGATCTGGATCAAGTCGTCGCCGACGCCCAGGCTGCTTTCGCCGCCGCCAACGACAACGCCACGCTGGAAAACGAAAAGGCCCGCTTTCTGGGTAAGACCGGTGCGCTGACCGAGCTGCTCAAGGGCCTCGGCAAGCTGGACCCGGAAACGCGCAAGACCGAAGGTGCGCGCATCAACCAGGTCAAGCAGCAGGTGGAAGCCGCGCTGCAGGCCCGCCGCCAGGCGCTGGCCGATGCGCTGATGAACGCGCGTCTGGCCGCGGAAGCTATCGATGTGACGCTGCCCGGCCGCTCTGTTGCGCGTGGCAGCGTGCATCCGGTGATGCGTACCTGGGAGCGTGTCGAGCAGATCTTCGGCTCGATCGGTTTCGACGTGGCCGACGGCCCTGAAATCGAAACCGACTGGATGAACTTCACCGCGCTGAACAACCCGGACAACCATCCGGCGCGCTCGATGCAGGACACGTTCTATGTGGACGGCCGCGACAGCGACGACAAGCTCCTGCTGCTGCGTACCCACACCAGCCCGATGCAGGTGCGTTACGCGCGCATGCACGTCGAGAAGTACGCCGGTCGCGCCATGCCGCCGATCAAGGTGATCTGCCCGGGTCGCACGTACCGCGTGGATAGTGATGCCACGCACTCGCCGATGTTCAATCAGGTGGAAGGCCTGTGGATTGGCGACAACGTGAGCTTCGCCGACCTGAAGGGCGTCTACACCGATTTCCTGCGCAAGTTCTTCGAGCGCGACGATATCCAGGTGCGCTTCCGTCCGTCGTACTTCCCGTTCACCGAGCCGTCGGCTGAAATCGACATGGCGTTCGGCAACGGCAAGTGGCTGGAAATCTCCGGCTCGGGCCAGGTGCACCCCAACGTGCTGCGCAATATGGGCCTCGATCCCGAGCGCTACATCGGCTTTGCGTTCGGCTCCGGCCTCGAGCGCCTGACGATGCTGCGCTATGGCATCAATGACCTGCGACTGTTCTTCGAAGGCGATGTGCGCTTCCTGCGCCAGTTCGCCTGATATGGCGTACCGCCCGAAGCAATAACGCAGCTCCAACGTCCCAGACAACTCAGAATACCTACCGGATCAGAAGCGCCATGCAATTCTCGGAATCCTGGCTTCGCACGTTCGCCAACCCTGAAAAGATCTCCACCGACGCGCTGTCGCACAGCCTGACCATGGCCGGGCTCGAAGTGGAAGAAGTGGGCCCCGTTGCGCCGCCGTTCACGAAGATCGTGGTGGCCCGCGTGCTGGCCACTGAACGCCATCCCAACGCCGACCGCCTGAACGTGTGCCAGGTGGATGCCGGCACCGGCGAAACGCTGCAGATCGTTTGCGGCGCGCCTAACGTCAAGCCCGGCATCGTCGTGCCGTGCGCGCTGGTCGGCGCCGTGCTGCCGCCGGGTGAAGAGGGCGGCAAGCCGTTCGAGATCAAGGTCGGCAAGCTGCGCGGCGTGGATAGCTTCGGCATGTTGTGCTCCGCACGCGAACTGAAGCTGTCCGAAGATCACGGTGGTCTGCTGGTCCTGCCGGACGACGCGCCGGTGGGTCAGGACATTCGCCAGTACCTTGATCTCGATGATCAGGTCTTCACGATCAAGCTGACGCCGAACAAGGCCGACTGCCTGTCGATCCATGGTGTTGCGCGCGAAGTGTCGGCGCTGACCGGCGCCGCGCTGACGCTGCCGGACATGTCGCCAGTAGCCGTGACGATCCAGGACAAGCTGCAGGTCAAGATCTCCTCGCCGGACCTGTGCGGCCGTTTCTCGGGCCGGGTCATCCGTGGCGTAAACGCACGCGCGGCCACGCCAGCATGGATGGTGCAGCGTCTGGAGCGCTCGGGGCAGCGCAGTATCTCGGCGCTGGTCGACATCTCGAACTACGTGATGCTCGAGCTAGGCCGTCCGTCGCATGTGTTCGATCTGGACAAGATCCACGGCGGCCTGGATGTGCGCTGGGGCCGCAAGGGCGAACAGCTCAAGCTGCTCAACGGCAATACCGTCGAGGTGGACGAGCAGGTGGGCGTGATTGCCGACGACAAGGAGATCGAGAGCCTGGCCGGCATCATGGGCGGCGACAGCACTGCCGTTTCGCTCGACACGACCAATATCTACCTGGAAGCCGCGTTCTGGTGGCCCAATGCCATCCAGGGCCGCGCGCGCCGCTACAACTTCTCGACCGATGCCGCGCATCGTTTCGAGCGTGGCGTGGACTACGCCACCACGGTCGAGCATATCGAACGCATCACCGCGCTGATTCTCGACATCTGCGGTGGTCAGGCCGGCCCGGTGGACGACCAGACCGTCAATGTGCCGCAGCGCCAGCCCGTGAAGCTGCGCGTGGCGCGTGCCGAACGCGTGCTGGGTATCGAACTGTCGTCGGCGGAGATTGCTGACGTCTTCCAGCGCCTGAACCTGTCGTTCACGCGCTCGCAAGGCGACGAAGGCGAAGTGTTCGAAGTCACGCCGCCGAGCTATCGCTTCGACATCGAGATCGAGGAAGACCTGATCGAGGAAGTCGCGCGTATCTATGGTTTCGAGCGTATCCCGGCCCGCCCGCCTGTGGCCGAAAGCGAAATGCGTCCGACCAACGAAGGCCGCCGCTCGCAACACGTGGTGCGCCACGCGCTGGCCGCGCGCGACTTCAACGAGGTGATCAATTTCGCCTTCGTGGAAGAGCAGTGGGAGCAGGACTTCGCGGACAACAACAACCCGATCCGGCTGCTGAATCCGATTGCGAGCCAACTGGCCGTGATGCGCTCCACGATGATCGGTGGTTTGCTCGACAAGGTTCGCTACAACCTTAACCGCAAGGCCTCGCGCGTGCGGCTGTTCGAGGTGGGCCGCGTGTTCCACCGCGATCCGAAGGTAGCCGACGGCGGCCTGACCGTTGCCGGCTACCATCAGCCGATGATGGCCGCCGGTATCGCCTACGGCCCGGCATTCGAGGAGCAGTGGGGCGTGGCCACGCGTCCGATCGATTTCTTCGACATCAAGGGCGATGTGGAAGCGCTGTTCCACCCGCGCGTGCCGCGCTTCGAGCCGGTGGCGCATCCCGCGCTGCACCCGGGTCGCGCCGCGCGCGTGATCGTCGACGGCAAGGCTGTCGGCGTGGTAGGTGAACTCCATCCTCGCTGGCTGCAGAAGTACGAGCTGACGCAGGCGCCGGTGCTGTTCGAACTCGAACTCGACGCGCTGCGCAATGTAGGTCTGCCGGTGTACACGGAGATCTCGAAGTTCCCGGCCGCAGTGCGCGATCTGGCTGTGGTCGTGAAGCAGTCGCTGCGTGCGCAAGACATGCTGGACGCCATGCGTGCGGCGCTGGACAAGGGCGGCTTCGGCCATTTCGTCCAGAGCCTTGTACTGTTCGACGAGTTCCGGCCGAAGGCCGCGTCGACGGCCATTGGCGCTGACGAGAAAAGCCTTGCGTTCCGCGTAACGTTGCAAGATACTGGGTCGACCCTCCAGGACGAGACAGTCGACAGTGCGGTGCGCTGCATGATCGACGCGCTGACGGCAGGCTTCGAAGCCCGCCTGCGCGCTTAAGCGAATCAGGCAGTCCACCTTCAATTGGAGCGCCCGGGCACAGCCCCCGGGCGGATCGCGGCAGATTTTACAGAGCGATCTAGGATGAACGATCGAGACACGATTTCCATGAATGCTGCAGACCTGGGCGATGCAAGCGACCGGCACGCTGCCTCCCTCGACGATGCATCGCCGGAAGCCCGTGCCGCCGAGGTGCCAACCCTGACCAAAGCCGAACTTGCAGAGATGCTGTTCGATCAGGTTGGCCTGAACAAGCGCGAATCGAAAGACATGGTCGAAGCGTTCTTCGACGTGATTCGAGAAGCGTTGGAGCGCGGTGACAGCGTCAAGCTGTCAGGCTTCGGCAACTTCCAGTTGCGCGACAAGGCGCAACGTCCCGGCCGCAACCCCAAGACGGGAGAGATCATCCCGATCACGGCGCGCCGTGTGGTGACGTTCCACGCCAGCCAAAAGCTCAAGGCACAGGTGGAGGAGCGCGCAGGTCTGGAGGCCTGACGCGCGAGGGCACATGCCGCACGGGCAGTATCGTCGCGGCAGCCACACATCTGTAACGACGCGCAACCGGGTGATTGCCCGCGGCGATTGCAGTCTGTATCCTGCAATGCCGCGCGCAGTTCGCGTCCAACCGAGCCAACCGGCTCTGGTCCACGGCCTGACATCAGACTACCCAACGCATGACGGAAAAATCCAGCGAGCGCGTCGCGCTGCCGCCGATTCCCGCAAAACGCTACTTCACCATCGGTGAGGTCAGCGAGCTCTGCGCCGTCAAGCCGCATGTGCTGCGCTACTGGGAACAAGAATTCACCCAGCTCAAGCCCGTGAAGCGACGCGGCAATCGCCGTTACTACCAGCATCACGAAGTCCTGCTGATTCGCCGGATTCGCGATCTGCTGTACGAGCAAGGTTTCACGATCAACGGCGCGCGCAACCGGCTCGACGAAGGGCGCCATCACGGCGCTGGCGTCGCGGTGGGCGCCGAGCCCAGTGAGGTTCAGGTTGCCGTCGAGGAGGCACCAGTGCTTTCTGTCGACCTGAATTCGCTGCGCAACGACCTGGTCGAAGTGCAGCACCTGCTGGCGCAATTGAAAGAGATCGCACGGCACCAATAAATTGGCTTTGAACTACTAGCCATCGTCGAATTGACGGTGATATACTCTCGCTTCTTCGGGGCGTAGCGCAGCCTGGTAGCGTACCTGCATGGGGTGCAGGTGGTCGGAGGTTCAAATCCTCTCGCCCCGACCAGAAAATAAAAGGCCTGACAGGTTTCCTGTCAGGCCTTTTGTCTTTTGGTCCCGCCGGTCGCACAAATGGCAGGTTTGGAATCTGAGGCTCCGTAGCCGGCACTCGCGTTGTGAGTTCGAGCGGCAAGAATGCGGGTAGGAACTCCTCTTTCCTTTTGTAGCGCTGTCCGAAATAAAGCACAGCACGTTGCAATCCTTCCTTACATTTCGGACATAGGTTCTGACCCGGTCATCGACTAGCCTTTCCCCATTGCATCGACACGGCAGCTTGCGCTGCCGGAGTAGGAACGGATGAACTGGCGAGACATATTTCTGATTGGTTTTGGATGGGTGGGGGCCTGCCTGGCTGCGGGCTGGTTTCTGACGATGGCGGTCAAGGTGCTGGGTTGACCCTGGCGCCATCTCTCACCGATCGCTTCAACCTCCCTTCGATACCAGCACCGCATCATTCCGATACACGTCCGGGAACATCGTTTTCAGATTACCGATCTTCGGCAGGTCATTGATGACGATATACGGATAGCTCGGATTCTTGACGAGAAAATCCTGGTGATAGTTCTCGGCCGGAAAGAACCCCTTGTAATCCTCGACGCGCGTGACGATCGGCGCGCGGTACGCTTTCGACGTGTCGAGCTGGGCGATATACGCCTCGGCAATCGAGCGTTGCACAGGCGAGCGCGGGAAGATCGCCGAGCGGTACTGCGTGCCGTGATCGGGCCCCTGATAGTTCAGTTGCGTGGGATTGTGCGCGACCGAGAAGAAAATCTGCAGCAGCTTGCCATAGCTGATCTGGGTGGGGTCGTAGCGGATTTCGACCGACTCCGCGTGTCCGGTCGTGCCGCTGCCCACCATCTCGTATTGCGCGTTGCTGGCCGAGCCGCCGGAGTAACCGGACGTTACCCGTGTAACGCCGCGGACATGTTGGAACACGCCTTGCACGCCCCAGAAACATCCACCGGCGAACACGGCGGTCTCGGTATGGCTCGTGCCGGCTCTTTCGTCGACGGCCGGCGCGGGGATCTTCACGGCGGCCTCGGCCGAGATCGCGGGTAGCTCCCACATTGCGGCCGCCACCATCAGCATGGCCAAGCTTGCGAGCTTCAGCGTGGTGGGGCGGGTCCAGCGTTGCAGTGTCGTCATGGCATCCATGGTCAGACTCCTTGAAAGTAGCGTAGATCAGCCGAACGTGAACGCATAGGCCTGCACGCCGGGGTCGAGGAACTCGATGGCGAACGTGCGATCGGCGACGTCGCCTTGCTGGCGTACGAGTTGATACAGGCGCTGTCCGGTGACGGTCCCGCTGCCATCCGCGGCGACATCGGTGCCGTGCGATGCGCCTGGCGCCTTGCCGTCGATCGTCACGCGGAAGCGCACTGGCTTGCCGTCCGGGGCTGGGCCGAGCACCAGGTGCAGGTCGCGGGCGTGGAAGCGATAAACGATCTTCCCGCTGGCCTGTTCCAGCGTTGCCTGTTCCTCGCCAACCTTCCAGTTGCCCGCCAGGCCCCACTCATTGAGCGTGGGGCGGGCCGGCGCGGCGTATTCCTTGGATTGATCCGGCCGGGCGCCACCCGGAGACGCGAAGTTCTCGGCACGGGCGTAGCCCACATAGGTCTCCTGCGAACGCAGCGCGCTGGCATCGGCGGGCATCTCCACGCCGTGCATGGCGTTGTCCGCGGTCATTGCCACCTTCGTCACGTCCGCGTGGCCCGCTTCAGCCAGCAGTTGCCGGATCACGGCTTCCGATTTCTCGTATTCGCCTTCGCCGAAATGATGGAAGCGCACGCGCCCCTGGGCGTCGATGAAGTAATGCGCCGGCCAGTAGTTGTTGTTGAACGCGCGCCAGATCGCGTAGTTGTTGTCGATGGCCACCGGGTAGGTCACGCCGAGATCCTTCGTGGCCTTGCGGACGTTGTCGATATTGCGTTCGAACGCGAACTCGGGGGCATGGACGCCGATGACGACCAGGCCCTGATCCCGGTATTTCTCCGCCCAGGCCTTTACGTAGGGCAGCGTGCGCAGGCAGTTGATGCACGAGTACGTCCAGAAATCGACCAGCACGACCTTGCCGCGTAGCGCTTCCGCAGTCAGCGGCGGCGAGTTGAGCCATTCCACCGCGCCATTGAGGCCGGGGAACTGGCCTTCCACTGGCAGTGTGGCGGGACGGTCGACGGCTCGCATCATCATGGCTCCGCCTTCTGCTGGCACGCTGGTGGCGGCCATCATCGCGCCGCCGCTACGGTCCTTGTGTCCCAGTGCGTCGACCAGGCGCTGCTCCAGGCCGCCGGTGGCCACGGTCGAGACGCGTGTCAGGATGCCTGTGTCGAGTCCAAGCGCGATTGCCGCGACGCCGGCCAGCATCGCCACGCCGATCCCGCGACGAACCCATTCGCCAGCGTCGAGCGAACGCTTCATCGCTGCGAATACGCGTCCGCCGATCAACAGGGCCACCGCCAGCGATGTGGCCGCGCCTGCGGCGTAGGCCAACAGCAGCAGCGTGGTGCCCAGGCTTGCCCCCTGAAGGGCGGCGCCGGTCAGCACGAGACCGAGGATCGGGCCCGCGCATGGCGCCCACAGCAGACCGGTGGCAATGCCGAGCAGGAACGACGATGCGGGGCTGGCGGGTTTGCCGTCGGCCTGCGCGAAGTTCGACAGCCGGCTGCCCGCATTCACCAGCGGCCGCATCAGGCGTTCGGCAAGCCGGGGCAGCAGCAGCGTCAGTCCGAACACGGCCAGTAGGGCGATGGCGAGCCAGCGGCCATACTGGTTGGCTTGAGCGACCCAGCCGCCACCGACCGCGGCGAGCGTGGCCACGCCGGCGAAGGTGAGGCCCATGCCGGCCAGCAGAGGCAGGCCGCTGCGCACGAATGGTTGATCGGCGCGCGCGAACACGAACGGCAATACGGGCAGGATGCAGGGGCTCAGGATCGTGAGCGCGCCGCCCAGGTAGGAGAGGATCAGTAGCAGCATGGCAATTGGTCCGTGATGGGTCCGCGATGGGCCTGGTCAGGCGGATACGGGGCGGAACGTCATGGCTACGCCATTCATGCAGTAGCGCAGTCCCGTAGGCTTGGGGCCGTCGTCGAACACGTGGCCAAGGTGGCCGCCGCAACGGCGGCAATGCACTGCCGTGCGCGCCATGCCGAACGTGCGGTCCTCGGTGGTGCCCACCGCGTTGGCCAGCGGCGCCCAGAAGCTCGGCCAGCCAGTGCCGCTGTCGAACTTGGTCGACGACGAGAACAGGTCGAGCTGGCAGCCCGCGCACGAGAAAACGCCCTTGCGATGCTCATCATTGAGCGGGCTGCTGAACGGGCGCTCGGTGCCTTCGTGGCGCAGTACCGTGTACTGGGCCGGCGTCAGCTTCTGGCGCCACGCCTCGTCGCTCAATGTGACTTCGAAGGATTGGGCGCCGGCTCCGGCGGCGTTGGCATTGCCGGTGGCCAGCAGCCGCCAGCCGCCGACGACGGCAAGCGTAGCGGTCAGCGAGCCGCCCGAAAGCAGAAAGCGTCTGGTGATGCGCATGGTGGTCTCCGTGTTCGGGATGGGTTGAACGCATGGTAGGCAACCATCCATGGCGGAGTCCTCGCCAAACCTTAAACAATTCGTGATAACTGGAATGGCGGATTTCTGCACAATAGAGCCAGTTCAGAACCGAGGGCCAAGCCGCCGCACCATGGAACACGCCAAACGCATTCTGCTGGTTGAAGACGATGTCGGTATCGCCAACGTGCTGGCCATGCACCTGCGCGACGAGCGCTACGAAGTCGTGCATAGCGCTGATGGCGCTGAGGGGCTGCGCCTGCTGGAGCAGGGCGGTTGGGATGCGCTGGTGCTGGACCTGATGCTGCCGGGCGTGGATGGTCTCGAGATCTGCCGCCGGGCCCGGGCGATGACGCGCTACACGCCGATCATCATCACCAGCGCGCGCTCCAGCGAGGTGCATCGCATCCTGGGGCTCGAACTCGGTGCCGACGACTATCTGGCCAAGCCGTTTTCGGTGCTGGAACTGGTGGCGCGCGTCAAGGCGCTGCTGCGCCGGGTGGAGGCAATGGCGCGTGACGTGCGGGCCGATGCCGGCAGTCTGGAGCTGGCCGGACTGGCCATTGATCCTCTCGCGCGAGAGGCCGCTGTCGACGGCAAGCGTCTCGACCTGACCCCGCGCGAGTTCGACCTGCTGTACTACTTCGCGCGCCATCCGGACAAGGTGTTCTCACGCATGGATTTGCTCAACGCGGTGTGGGGCTACCAGCACGAGGGCTACGAGCACACGGTGAACACGCATATCAACCGGCTGCGCACCAAGATCGAGGTCGATCCGGCGCAGCCGAAGCGCATCCTGACGGTGTGGCGGCGCGGCTATCGGTTCGTGGCCGATCCGCAAGCCGACGCCACGCAGGACAAAGGGGAAGCATCGTGAACCTGTCCCTGACACAACGGCTGTCCGCCGTCTTCGCCGCGTTGTTGCTGGCCTGCTGCGGGGCCTCCGCCTGGCTGCAGGTGCGGGCCAACGCGATGCATGAGAAAGAGGTGGTCCAGGACATATCGCGCGGCCTCGCCGCATACATCGCGCGCAATGCGCTGCTAGAGGATCAGAGCGCCATCGCGCCGCAGGCATTGCGCCAACTCTTCGGGCAGTTGATGGTCGTGAATCCGAGCGTTGAGGTTTATCTACTCGACGATCAGGGACGCATTCGCGGGCACGATGCGCCGGCCGGGCACCTGGTGCGCGATCACGTGAACCTGGCGCCGGTGAAGAAGCTGATCGACGGTGGGGCGCTGCCGATCTTTGGCGACGACCCGCGCAGCGACAGCGGGCGGAAGGTGTTCAGCGCGGCGCCGTTGCGGCAGGGCGGCTATATCTACGTGGTGCTGCAGGGCGAGGCGCATGACAAGCTGGCCGCGCTGGCATCGCGCGACGCGGTCATGCGGACCACGCTCTGGTCGATGGCGTTGGTGGCCGCGCTCGGGCTGGTGGCGGGTCTGGTGGCTTTCGGCCTGATCACGCGCCCGCTGCGACGCCTGACGATCGAGATCCGGCAATTTGATTCGGGCGATGCCGGCGATTCGCGGGGTTCAGGCATCCCGGGTGCCGGAGCTGCCGACCGGATACAAGAACCGATGCAGCGCGACGAGATCGCCGCGCTACGCACGGCGTTCCGTCAGATGGCCGACCGGATCGAGACGCAATGGCGCGCGCTCAAGCAGCAGGATCAGGAGCGGCGCGAGATGGTGGCCAATATCTCGCACGACCTGCGCACACCGCTGACGTCGCTGCACGGGTATCTGGAAACGCTCTCGCTGAAGGCGGACAAGCTCAGTGCCGAGGAACGCCAGCGCTACCTTGCCATCGCGCTGGCGCAGAGCGCCAAGGTGGGCGGGCTGGCGCAGTCGCTGTTCGAACTGGCGCGGCTCGAACACGGCATGGTTCAGGCGATGCCCGAGACATTCTCGATCGTCGACCTGACACAGGACGTGCTCGAGAAATTCGCCCTGCCGGCCGAGGCCAAGCATCTGCAATTGCGCGCCGGCGTGCCGCCCGTGCTGCCTGCCGTCACCGCCGACCTCGGCATGATCGAGCGCGTGCTGACGAACCTGCTCGACAACGCGATTCGCCATACACCGGCGGGCGGCACTGTCGAAGTCGACCTGACCAGCCAGAATGGCAGCGTGGCGGTGACGGTCAGCGATACGGGGCCGGGGATTCCGCCGGCCTTGCGTGAGTCGTTGTTCCAGCGGCCGTTTCCGTCGGGCGGCGCGCACCGGGGCGGCGGGCTCGGCCTGCTGATCGTGCAGCGAATGCTTCAGTTGAACGGCAGTCAGGCGCGGCTGGTGGAAGGGCAGGTGGGCACTACGCTTCGGTTTGTCCTGCCTGTCGCGGGGCGCGAGAGTCGACCGGCGGCAATAGCCGACGCTGCAGCCACGCGATAAACACATCGGCATCGGCCGGCACGTCGCGGGTGGCCGGGACCGCCATCAGGCCGCCGCCAAATGCGGTGAATCCATAGGGCGCCACGAGGGTGCCTGCCGCCAGTTCCGCCTGGATCAGCCGTTGCTCGATCAGCGCCACGCCCAGCCCCGACAGGGCGGCCTGGATGCACAGATGCGTGTGCGGAAACGTCAGCCCGGCGCCGGGTGCGATGTGGTGACCAGTCAGCGCTTCCCACTGGTCCCACGCGCTCGATGTGAAATCGTGCGTGATGCGCGCGCCGGTGGCCACTTCCGGCGCATAGGCGGGTGCGCAGACCGGGCCGAAGGCGACCGGCGCCAGCTGGATCGCGCGTTGTCGTTCGGCGGCGGGGTATGACGACAGGTCCCAGGCAATCACCACATCTGCGCCTTCGGTGCGGATCTCGCGCGCCGATGTCATCGAGAGCCGAATACGGATATCGGGTCGCAGCCGATAGAAGTCGACCAGTTCGGGTACCAGCCAGCGCATCGCGAAGGTTGCGCTACATGCCACGTGCAGCGTAGGCCCGCGCGCCTGATCGAGCAGACGACCGTAACCTTGTTCGAGCTGGTCCAGCGCCGTGCGTACCACCTCATAGAGCGCCTGGCCGTGCTCGTTCAGGCGCAGACCGGTCCCCTCGCGCTCGAATAGCTCCACGCCCGCGTGCTCCTGCAATTGGCGCAACTGCCGACTGACTGCGCCGTGCGTGCGAAATAGCTCTTCGGCGGCGCGGGTCACGGAGCCCGTACGGGCCGTGGCCTCGAACGCGCGCAAGGTTGACATTGGGGGCAGGGTTCGCACCGTATGCTCCTGCTGTGTGAGAAAAACTGACGAATTGAGGAAAATAACGCGATATTCAGCTTGGTGAAAGCCTTTTAGGATCGACGCATCTTCATTTTTCTCACAAAAGGAGTGCGCGAATGAGCCAGGTGGCTGAGATCCGGGGACTGGAAGTGCTCGATAGTCGGGGTAATCCGACGGTGGAGGTGGAGGTCGTGCTCGACGACGGCGCGGTCGGCCGAGCCATTGTGCCGTCGGGGGCATCGACCGGCGCGCGCGAGGCTGTGGAGTTGCGCGATGCCGATCGGCGACGCTATCTGGGGCGTGGCGTGTCGCGGGCGGTTCAGGCCGTCAACACCGAGTTGCGTGAGGCACTACTCGGGCGCGATGCCGGTGACCAACCCGAGATCGACACGATCATGATCGACCTCGACGGCACCCCGGATAAGCGTCGGCTCGGCGCCAACGCGTTGCTCGGCGTGTCCCTGGCCGTGGCTCACGCGGCTGCGGTGTCGAACGGTCTGCCGCTGTTCGCCTATCTTGGCGGAGAGCGTGCTTCGTTGCTGCCCGTGCCGCTGATCAACGTGATCAATGGCGGAGCCCATGCCGACAATGCGCTCGATTTTCAGGAATTCATGATCGTGCCTGCCGGGGCACCAACCTTTACTGAGGCGGTACGTGCCGGCTCGGAAGTTTTCCATACGCTACGCGGCATGCTGAAGGCTGCCGGCTACACCACCAACGTGGGCGATGAGGGTGGCTTCGCGCCCGAATTTCACGCTGCCGAGGAGGCGTTGGACATTCTGGTCGCAGCCATCGCCAAGGCAGGCTATCGCCCCGGCGACGACATCGCGCTGGCCATCGACCCCGCCGCCAGCGAGCTATATGTCAACGGCAGCTATGTCTATCAGGGCGAGGGCGTCGAGCGCTCGCGCGAGGAGCAGGTGGCCTATCTGGTACGCCTTGCGGACCGCTATCCGATTGTTTCGATCGAGGATGGGATGGCGGAAGACGATGCGATGGGCTGGCAATTGCTGACGCGGAAGCTCGGCAAGCGGTGCCAGCTTGTTGGCGACGACGTGTTCTGCACGCATCCGACCTTGCTGAGGCAGGGGGTGGAGCAGGGCGTGGCCAACGCCATTCTGGTCAAGGCCAACCAGATTGGTACGCTGAGCGAGATGCGCGAGACGGTTCGCGTGGCCCATGGTTACGGGTATTCGGCCGTGATGTCGCATCGCTCGGGTGAAACCGAGGATGTGACGATCGCCGACCTTGCCGTGGCGCTGCAATGCGGGCAGATCAAGACGGGGTCGATGTCGCGCGCGGATCGCACCGCCAAGTACAACCGCCTGCTGCGGATCGAGCGCGAGCTTGGGTCGCGTGCCGAGTACGCGGGCGCGTTGCTGCGGCGCCGCTAGAGCACTAGAGCACTAGAGCACTAGAGCAGCGCGAAGCGTGCGGCCTGTGGCCCGATCACGGCGGGACGGCTGACCGGGTAGCGATGGTGGTCGCCGCCATCGCTGAACGACAGGTAGTCCGGCGTCCAGCGCAGCGCGTGCAGATGCCGGATCTCAACGCCATCGACGAGAATTGCGCCGCTCTGCACCGTGACGCTCGCGCAAGGCAGGCGCAGCATCTCGGCATCGTCGCCGAAGTAGTGGGCTTCCAGCAGGATCGAGGCAGGCTGATAGGCGGGCATGGCAGGGCGGCGGAGAGGTGATGGTTCGGGGATGTTTCGGAGACGTTTCGGAGATTTCCGATACTGTATGAATGTACAGTATATCCACCTTGTCCGCCCATTGCACGTGCCGGATTCTGATTTTCATGGCGGACCGCGTGCGCGACGCGGGGCTGGCTTCGACGTTGCATTGGTGTAACCTGAAACGCAACGAAGCTCCGGACATCCGTCCGCAGACGGAGGTGCCGATGTTGCAGCGCGATGCGCAGTTCACGAGCAGGATCTGCTGGTTCGCGGCGGGACTTCTGGCTGGCGCGCTGGCTGCCAGCCTGTGCGCCGCGCTAGGGATGCGCCGCGCGCGGCAGGTTGCCGATGACGATGACGCAGCCACGGCGCAGGACCCCCGCGCGATGGCGCGGGCGTCCATCTCGCCGGATAGCGGCTCAGACATGTTCGAATACCGCGGGTTTGTCGTGCACCTGTTCTGGCAGGCGCTGGGCAGGGAGCGATACAAGGCGTGGTGCGATATCTGGGAAGCCGGCGCGGTGGTACAGGAGGCGGGAGGGCCGCCTGCCACGTACCCCACGGCCGCCGAAGCTCGCATGGCGGCAGGCGCATGGGCGAGGCACTGGGTCCAGAACAACGGCTAGGCCGCCGCCGCTGGCGGGGCCGCATGTTACGATTCGCCGCAATTTCCGGAGTCGACAATGTTTTTTTGCCACAACCAGTCTTGCGGTGCGCGCTGGGCGCCCGACGAGGTGGAGATCCACAACGAGGGGCAGGGCCCGCTTTTTCGCTGCCCGCTCTGCGGCGCGCGTAACCACCTGAAGGCCAATCAAGGGCGCGATGGCGCCGTCACCTACAAGCAGATTCCGCGCGAGCATGTCGCGAAGACGCCTCCCAGCGCCGAGGCGAAGCGCGCCACGCAGCCGCGCCGCCGAAGCTGACTTCCCCTCCTAAGGGGGAGCGTGGCGGTTGCGGCTCAAGCCAGCGTGCACGGGGCCGTTAAGACAGCCATGGAAATCAGCGACCTATCCCACGATTCCGCTTCTAACGCCGAGGTCATCGGCTGGGCGGCCGCATCGCCGCAAGTCATCGCGCGTGTGCTCAATACCGCGCTCGCGGCGCAGGACCTGTCGGGCTTTGCAGCTCTGCTGTCCGACATTGCGCGCGATCGCGGGCTCAAGGGTGCGCGCGGCACGCACCAGTCGATCTACGACATGCCCTACGCCAGCCTGCTGCCACGGCAGAAGCATCTGCTGGCGGACGCGTTCGACCTGTTCCTGCGACTCGGCCTGGAGTTTCGCGCGCGGGGCGGCGAACCGGATGACCTTTCCGATGACGACGACCTGGCGCCGCTGCGCGACATGGACGATGACGACGTCATCGATGACGAGGACCGTCACGCCTGAACCCACTGGTGGCAGCCGGACTCAGGCGCGTTCGAGCAAGCCAATCTCCCTGACCGCGACCGACAGCATCGACAGGGCCGCCACGCCTGAAACGCCCGAGGCACGTTGGTCGGCCAGCATCTGGGCATAGCGGTCCAGCGCCGCCTGACGGGTGCCGCGCCAGCCCTCGATAAGCGCCTGCGAGTCATCCGTGTCGCGCGACTGGCCTAGCACGCTCGTCGTCAACGCACGCTTGAGCCGGCCCAGGTCGTCGAGCGTGGTCGTGCGTGCCAGCAGATCCCAGTGCGTCTCCGCGGGCAGAGACAACGCGCGCTCGCGCAGCCATCCGAAATTGAGTTCGGTGTCCAGGGCGAAGTAGACCCCCGCCACGGCGCCAAGGCTGCGGCCACATGTTCCAGAGACTTCCGCGATGTCGAGCGCTGCCGCCGCGATATCGCTGGCCGCCACACGTAGCGCCAGATCTTCGTCGACGCCGGCCTCGGTCAGGGCCATGGCGCGTTCGGCCATGGCCTGCGATGGCTCGGGCGGCAGCAGCGTCGGCAATTGCGGCGTGAGCCAATGCGCCGCATCGACGAACCTGGTCGCGCCTGGCTCCACCGTACCGCCCGCGCGCAGATAGCGGATGAACCAGAGCGTGGCGCGTTCGAGCAGCCGCGCCAGATCGCCGAACATGCGCGCCTGCACAGCGTCCTCGACGCGATTGTCGAGCGCGTCGATCCGTTCCCAGAGCCCGGTAAGCCCGAACACATCGCGGGCCAGCAGACAGGCGCGCACGATGTCCGCGGGCCGCGCGTCGGTTTCCTCCATCTGGTGATGGACGAACGTGGCGCCGACGCGGTTCACCAGCATGTTGGTCAGGTGCGTGGCCAGGATCTCGCGCCGCAGCGGATGGCGCTGCATGGCTTCCGCGTAGCGCTGGCGTAGCGGCTGCGGGAAGTAGTCGGCCAGCAGCCCAGCCACGAGCACATCCTCGGGGATATCGGACGCAAGCAGTTCGTCGTAGAGCCACATCTTGCTGTAGGCCAGCAGCACCGCGCGTTCGGGCGATGTCAGCCCGGCGCCCAGCGCCTTGCGTTCGGTGATGTCCTCGTCCGTGGGCAGAAACTCGAGTGGCCGGTTGAGACGGCCCGCACGTTCCAGCCAGCGGATCAGTCGCGCTTCGGCATCGACCAGCACCGGCGCCACGCGGCCCGCGACCGAGAGCGCCTGGGTCTGGAAGTAGTTGTCCTGCAGCACCAGCAGGCCGACTTCGTCGGTCATCTCGGCCAGCAGCTTGTTGCGTTGCTTCTCGGTCATCTCGCCATCGGCCACCACGATGCCAAGCAGGATCTTGATATTGACCTCGTGGTCGGAGCAGTCGACGCCGGCGGAATTGTCGATGGCATCCGTATTGATACGGCCGCCGTGGCGGGCAAATTCGATACGCCCGAGCTGGGTGAAACCGAGGTTTCCGCCTTCACCCACCACCTTGCAGCGCAGTTCGTTGCCGTTGACACGTACCGGATCGTTGGCGCGATCGCCGGCTTGCTGGTGGGTTTCGGTACTCGCCTTGACGTAGGTACCGATGCCGCCGTTGTAGAGCAGATCCACCGGTGCCATCAGGATCGCGTGGATCAGTTCGGCCGGAGGCAGCGATGCCGCCGTGATGCCGAGCACCGCCTGTACCTGCGGCGAGAGCGCGATCGTCTTGGCCGTGCGTGGATAGATGCCGCCACCCGCGGAAATCAGCGTGGCGTCGTAATCGGCCCAGCTCGAACGCGGCAGATCGAACATGCGCGCGCGCTCGGCCAGGCTCTTCGCACAGTCCGGATCCGGGTCGAGGAAGATATGTCGATGGTCGAACGCGGCCACGAGCTTGATGTGGGGAGACAGCAGCATGCCATTGCCGAACACGTCGCCAGACATGTCGCCAACGCCGACCACCGTGAATGGTGTGGCCTGGATATCGGTGCCCATCTCGCGAAAGTGCCGCTTGACGCTTTCCCACGCGCCGCGCGCGGTGATGCCCATCTTCTTGTGGTCGTAGCCAACCGATCCACCGGAGGCGAAGGCGTCGTCGAGCCAGAAACCGTATTCGGCCGAGATGGCATTCGCATAGTCCGAGAACGTGGCTGTGCCCTTGTCGGCCGCCACCACGAGGTATGGGTCCGAATCGTCATGACGCACCACCTCGGGTGGTGGCACGAGGTTGCCGGAGACAAGGTTGTCGGTCAGGTCGAGCAGGCCGCGCAGGAACGTCTGGTAGCAGGCCACGCCTTCGGCGAGGAAGGCATCGCGATCGGTGGGCGGCGGCGGCCGCTTGACGACGAAGCCGCCCTTCGAGCCGACCGGCACGATGACCGTGTTCTTGACCATCTGCGCTTTCATCAGGCCCAGCACCTCGGTGCGGAAATCCTCGCGCCGGTCCGACCATCGCAGACCGCCACGCGCCACGCGTCCGCCGCGCAGGTGCACGCCTTCCACCCGTGGCGAGTAGACCCAGATCTCGAACATCGGTCGCGGCTCGGGCAGCCCCTGTACCAGCGCCGGATTGAGCTTGAACGAAATGTAAGGGCGTGGATGGCCGTCCGCGCCGTGATGGAAGTAATTGGTGCGCACGGTTGCGCTGATCACGTTGAGGAACAGCCGCAGGATGCGATCCTCGTCGAGATTCGGCACCTGGTCGAGCGCGGATTCGATATCGGCCAGCAGCTTGCGGCAGCGGGCATCGTCGGGTGTGCCGGCGGCGGCAACGGCCGGGTCAAAGCGGGCAACGAACAGCGAGACCAGCATCGCCGCGATACGCGGGTTTGCCGCCAGCGCCTGTTCGATGTAGGCGTTGCTGAACGTGGAGCCCACCTGGCGCAGGTACTTGGCGTAGGCGCGCAGGATCGTCACGTCGCGCGCGGCGAGGCCTGCCCGCAGCACCAACCGGTTGAAGTCGTCGTTCTCGATCTCGCCATTCCAGGCGCGTCCG
Source organism: Cupriavidus sp. HMR-1 (assembly GCF_000319775.1). Classification (NCBI taxonomy): domain Bacteria; kingdom Pseudomonadati; phylum Pseudomonadota; class Betaproteobacteria; order Burkholderiales; family Burkholderiaceae; genus Cupriavidus; species Cupriavidus sp. HMR-1. The sequence continues at coordinate 22,411 of NZ_ANKP01000235.1, read as the reverse complement.
AAAGCGTCTTCGAACAGCGGCTTGGCGCGCTCGATCTCGATATCGACCGGCTGGCCCTCATGGTCGGCGGCGATCTCCAGGCCGAAGTCGTGAATCCATATCGGGTCGCCGGCGTCGGGTTCGATCAGATAGGGACGTTCCTCGTCGACGCGCACGCCCAGGTGTTCGAGCATGGGCAGGCTTGCCGACAGCGCAATCGGCAGGCCGGCGCGGAATACCTTGAAGCGAAACGCGCCGGGGGCGGCTTCGATCGGGCGATAGAGGTTCATGGCCAGGCCGTTCGGATGCTGGCGCGCGTGCTCCATCAGTTCGATATCGCGCACGGCGGTACGAGCGGGATAGTCCTCGCGATAGCCAGCCGGGAACGAGTCGCCATAGCGGCGCAGCAACCTGTTGCCGTGCTCCTCTCCACGGGTCTCGTGCAGCGCGGCGGACAGGTCGTCCTGCCAGCGGCGCGTGGCCTGCACGATCCGCTCTTCGAGCTCGCGCGTATCGGCCTCCGGCATCGTGCCTGGCTGCCCGCGCACCGTGATCTGGATACGTGCCAGCGGGGACTCGGACAGCAACGGCGTGAATTCGCAGCCCGTGCCGTTGAACGCCTGCATCAGCAACTTCTGGATGCGCTGGCGCAGGTCGGTGTTGTACTTGTCGCGCGGGACGAATACCAGGCAGGAGATGAAACGGTCAAAGCGGTCGCGCCGAACGAACAGGCGCGTGCGCTGGTGTTCCTGCAGTCGCAGGATGCCGAGCGTGATGTCGAACAGCTCGTTTTCGTCGGCCTGGAACATGTCGTCGCGTGGGTACTGTTCCAGGATGGTGATCAGGGACTTGTACAGATGGCCCTTGGTCAGGAAGCCGGCGCGCGACAGGATGTTGGCGCACTTGCGGCGTACCAGCGGGATCTCGCTGGTGCTGACCATGTAGGCCGTGGACGTGTACAGGCCTACGAAACGGCGTTCGCCGAACAGCTTGCCGTTAGCGTCGAGCAGCTTGACCCCGACGTAGTCGAGGTAGCCGGGTCGATGCACCGTGGCGCGTGAATTGGCCTTGGTCAGGAAGATCGGCGTGGCGCCCTCGATGACACTGCGGGCGGCCGCGGGCAGGGACGTGAGGTCCTCGGCCGCGGGGTCGCGCAGAGCCTCGCGCAGAATGCCCGCGCCGGTGCCGGGCACGCCGCGCAGCCAGAACTGGCCATCGCGCGAGATCAGTTCGTAATCGCGATGCCCGAGGAACGTGAAGTGGTCGTCCAGCATCCATTCCAGGAACGAGCGTGCTTCCACCGACTCCGGCGTGGCGGCATCGGGGGCCTGGGCCATGCTGCCGATCGTGTCGCGCGCAATCTGTTGCATGCGCGGCCAGTCTTCCACGGCGGCGCGCACATCGCCGAGGATGCGCGCGATGGCATTGCGCAAGGCTTCGAGTTGCGTGGCCTCGCCTGTGCGGTCGACTTCGAAATGGATGAACGATTCAAGCCGGCAGTTGGTGGCACCCATTTCGCCGCCACCAAGGCCGATGCTCTCGATGCCGCCGCGCGCGTCGCGGCAGACGCGAAAGACCGGGTGAATGGCCGAGTGCAGCGTCAGTCCATGCCGGTTGATCTCCGTGGTGACCGAATCGACCAGGAACGGCATGTCGTCGTTGACGATCTCGACAATGGAGTGGTCCGAGTGCCAGCCGTGTTCCTCGAGGTTCGGGTTGTAGACGCGCAATCGGGCGGTGCCCGGCACGAACTTCTGCGCCGTCTGCCAGTGCGCCATGACGGCGCCGTAGAGATCGGCCACGTTGCGTGCGAGCAGGTCCTCGCCATCGGCCAGGTCGTAGTAGTGCCGCAGCAGGGGTTCGACAATCCCGAACGTCGCAGCCGGCAGCCGTTCTTGCGCGAACGCGACCAATTCATCCAGCAACTGCGCAACCTTTTCTTCGTTTTCCGGGGGCATGGTGTCTCCTCGGCGGCGTGCCGGTGCATGATCACACTGTAGGAAAGAATTGCCTTGCCCGGGTGACAAAACAGAAACGCCCCGCGCGGGGCGGGGCGTCATGGCTGCGGGGCGGGGCGGTCAGGCGGCGATAGCCTGTTGCGCAACGCGGCGGAGTTCGTCCGGCACGACCATCGACATCTCGTCGCGTTCCCACGCCGCATGGCGAATATGGCGAGCAACGTGGTCTTCCAGCGTAGTGGTCATGCGATGCAGCAAGCTGCTTAGCGCCGCGCGCTCCGAGGTGCTGAACTGACCGGCGGATACCGAGTGCAGGGCCTTGATGGCCTGCGCTGCGCGTTTCATCCGCGCGACCGACGCCGGTGTGATGCGCGGCGTGCCGTCAGCATCGAAATCGAGCCAGCCATCGTCGCCCAGTTCGCGCAGCATATGCTCGCTCTGCGCGACATCGAGAAAGATGGCGGTTTCGCACGGCTTGCCGCGTACGAATTCCTCGTGGCGGATTGCCCGCAACAGCAGCCATTTGGGATAGGTCAGCCCCGATACGCCCAGGGTCTGTTCAAGCGCGCCTTGCCAGGCCGTGACGGCCTCGACCAGCGCGAGCACTACGGGTTCGTGGGTATCGAGTGCTTTGGGCTGCATTAGCTCAGGTCTCCCATATTAGGGTTGCCGCCTGATGCAATCTGGGCCGGTGCATTGGCCGGCCCGGGCGGCTTGGGTGCCTGCCTCTCAACGCGGGCAGGTCACGCCTGGTACTGCTCGAAATCATTGGTAGGCCGAACACTAGCAGCAATGTAGAGACATTGGTGTGACAGGTCGGGTATGTCCTAGTCAGTCTTTGGGATGAGGCGAACCGGACGCCGCTTGGCGTGCTGGAAAGGGGGCGGGAGACCTGCGTGACAGCGGCAATGCAGTGACGGATCACAATCGCGTGAAAGCGACGGTTAATCCACTCGGAGATGCGGGGGAGGGGGGGCGGGAGGGAAGAGAAACATGGCCCCCGCCTGAGAACGGGGGCCATGAAGGACGACGCTTACTGCTTCTTGGCGCCGTCGGTGTACGGGTCGAACTTGCCGGATTTCGCGCCGTCGGTGTACGGATCGAACTTGCCAGACTTCGCCCCGTCAGTGTACGGGTCAGCCTTCTTGCCCGGAGCCAGTTCCGACTTGGTCGACTTCTTGGCGCCGTCGGTGTACGGATCGAACTTGCCGGACTTGGCCGCGCTCTGGTTCGGGTTGGCCTTGTCCTTCGAGTGGGCCCCGCTGTAGAGATCGCCGCCGTCCGTGTAGTTCTTTTGCGCATGGGCCAGTTGCACGGTGCCCAAGGCAGCCAGGGCGGCAACAACCAGCGTCGGTACGGTCTTCTTCAGCATCATCATCCTCACAGGTAACCGCCGGGCTTACGGGCCCGGCCAAATAGGAAAAAAATGACTTCATCTGTACTGTACCGGTGATAGTGGAGACTCGCCTAGCGAAAGTTGTAGTAACAATGTTCAGGCGGCGAGACAGCCACGTCACAAGGCCGTCATACGGTACTTATTGCGCCATTTACTCCAAGGTAATGTTCTGATCGACGGCGATCTTCTTGCGCAGTTCCAGTTCACGCTTGATCTGTGCCGTGTACTGTTGCGGCGTATTGCCGTCGGGGTAGGCGCCGGCGTCGTGCAGACGCTTCTTCACATTGGGGTCCTGCAGGGCCTTGACTGCCGCATCGTGCACCCTGGTGACAATGGCAGCAGGGGTGCCCGCCGGGGCCACCAGGCCATACCAGGCCATGTTGTTCATGTCCTTCATGCCTTCTTCCGCGAACGTCGGCACGTTGGGCAGGCCTTCCACGCGCTTCGGCGCGGCGACGGCCAGGGCGCGCAGCTTGTCGCTCTGGATGAACGGCATCGAGGACGGCAGGTTGTCGAACTGCGCGTTGACCTGTCCGGCCAGCGTGTCATTCAGCGCCGGGCCCGATCCACGGTACGGAATGTGGACCATGTCAGTCTTGGTGATGTACTTGAACAGTTCGCCATCCAGGTGCGAGATGCTGCCCTTGCCGGCCGACGCATAGCTGTACTTGCCGGGGTTCGATTTCACCAGGGCAATGAACTCCTTCAGGTTCTTTGCCGGCACCTTCGGGTTCACGGTCAGCACGTTCGGCACGTTCACCAGGTTGGTGATCGGCGCGAAGTCCTTGATCGGGTCGTACGGGTTCTTGGGGTTGGTGGCCGGGTTGGTGGCCATCGTGCTGACCGTGGCGATACCCAGCGTGTAGCCATCTGGCGAGGACTTGGCCAGCGCATCGGCGCCGATCGCGCCGCCGCCACCGCCGCGGTTTTCCACCACCACCGGCTGACCCAGTTCACGGCCGATCGCATCGGACACGGCACGGCCGACGATATCGGTGGTACCGCCGGCGGCGAACGGCACGATCAGGCGGATCGGCTTGGTCGGATACGCTTGCGCGTGGGCGATGCCGGTCTGGGTCAGGCCGAGGACGGCGAGGGCGGCGATGGCGCCCGTATTCAGAACTGCTTTCAAAAGATGCCTCCAGGTGTTGCTAGTACGTGTTGCTAGTTGTGCTGGTTCCGCAATACGGAACTTCGTTCCGTGATGTACGTCGACGGGCATTCAACCCTGAAATGGCGGGGGCGGGGAATCGGGGAGAACCCGTGGATGCGCGTGGGGGAGAGCGTAGCGGGTGAGCAATGACGCGCGTATGAAGCAGGAAGCTCTGCGGGAGCGCCAAAGCAAAAGGCCGAAAGCAATGCTGCTTTCGGCCTTTCCTGAATTCGCTGGTGGGGCGTGAGTGACTCGAACACTCGACCTACGGATTAAGAGTCCGCTGCTCTACCAACTGAGCTAACGCCCCAACGAGAAAGAGATTCTAGCAAGGTACCGAATACTGCGCAAGCCCTTGTTCGCATTTTTTTCATCGGCGTGTCAGGTGCCGCTTACAATGCGCCCACTGTCTCAATGGCTCCTATCCGTCATGCACGCCCGTGTCCTGCGCTATCTCGATGAAGTCGTGCGCCGTGGTTCGATCCGCCGCGCCGCCGAGCATCTGCACGTGGCGCCAACCGCGATCAACCGGCAGATCCTTGAGCTAGAGGCGGAGCTGGGGGCGCCGCTGTTCGATCGGATCAACCGCCGCCTGCACCTGACGCCGTTGGGCGAGATGGTGCTCGCTCACGTGCGGCAGACGCTGCGCGAGCATGAGGCGCTGCAGGCGCGCGTTGCCGAGATCAAGGGCGCGCGGCGCGGCATGGTCACGGTTGCGACCACGTCGGGTCTGGCGGGCTCCCTGTTGCCGTCTCTCGTGCACGACTTCCGTCAGCATCATCCTGGCATCGTGGTGCGTGTGGCGGACCTGCCCGTGGCCGGCATTGTGGCGGCGGTGGAGCAGGGCGATGCGGACCTGGGGCTCGGGTACGACTTGCCGGAGGTGGCGGCGTTCCGCGTGATGGCCAGCCGTGACTGGTCGATTGGCGCGGTGGTGGCGCCGGGGCATCCCCTTGCCATGCAGCCGTCGACGCGGCTGGCGGAGTGCGCCGGCTATCCGTTGATCCTCCCGGCGCCTTCGCTGTCGATCCGCGCGCTCGTCGACGACGCCTTCGCGCGGCAGTCGGTCGAGGTGACACCCGCTGTGGAATCGACCTCGGTCGTGTTGATCCAGCGACTCGCGGCAGCCGGGGTCGGCGTGGCACTGCTCAATCCGCTCGATGTGATGGATGAGCGCGCACGTGGCGCCGTGGTGTTCGTGCCGCTGCGCGACAGCGATCTACGGCAGCAAGCGTTGAGGATGGTTGCGCGGGTGCGGGCGCCGCTGAGTCCCGCAGCCGAATTGATGGCAGAGCGTATCGGCACGGCGCTGGACGGCCTGTTCCGTTAATTCCGCTCGTCCACGGTCTAGGTGTCCTCATTTTGTGGACACCAAGCGCGAAATTCTGCGCTTTTGGTGTGTACTGGCGTTGCGTAGACTGCGCAACGTTCACAACCCATGCACATCACCATGACTTTGATCCTTCAGCACGCCGACGTACTCGTCACCATGGACGCGCAGCGGCGCGAGATTGCCGATGGCGCGCTGGTCGCGAACGGGCCGGCGGTGGAGTGGGTGGGGCCCACGGCCGAACTGCCCGAGCAATACCGTCGGCTTGCCGACGAGGGGCGCGCCGAGGTCGTCGATATGCGCGGGCATGTGGTCATGCCCGGGCTGGTCAACACCCATCACCATATGTACCAGAGCCTCACGCGCGCCGTGCCTGCCGCGCAGGATGCCGAGCTGTTCGGGTGGCTGACCAATCTCTACATGCTCTGGTCGCACCTGACGCCGGAGATGATCCGTGTGTCGACCCAGACCGCGATGGCCGAACTGATGCTGTCCGGATGCACGACTACCAGCGATCACCTGTACCTCTATCCGAATGGATCGCGCCTGGACGATTCGATCGACGCGGCGCGCCAGATTGGCATGCGTTTTCACGCGGCACGCGGTTCGATGAGTGTCGGCCGTAGCCAGGGTGGGCTGCCGCCCGATGTCGTCGTGGAAACCGAGGCAGCGATCCTGCGCGACAGCCAGCGGCTGGTCGAGCAGTATCACGATGCGTCGCGGCACGCGATGCTGCGTGTGGTGCTGGCCCCGTGCTCGCCGTTTTCCGTGTCGCGCGACCTGATGAGAGAGTCCGCGAAGATGGCGCGCCACTACGGCGTGTCGCTGCATACGCACCTTGCGGAGAACGACAACGACATTGCCTACTCGCGCGAGAAGTTCGGCATGACGCCCGCGCAGTACGCGGAGGATCTGGGCTGGGTTGGGCACGATGTCTGGCACGCGCACTGCGTGAAGCTCGATGAGGAGGGGGTGGCGTTGTTCGCCCGTACCGGCACGGGTGTGGCGCATTGCCCTTGCTCCAACATGCGGCTGGCTTCTGGCATCGCGCCGATTCGCCGGATGCGTGATGCCGGCGTGCCTGTGGGCCTCGGCGTCGACGGCAGCGCATCGAACGACGGCGCGCACATGCTTGGCGAAGCGCGTCAGGCGATGCTGCTGCAGCGGGTCGGGTATGGCCCGGCCGCAATGAGCGCCCGCGAGGCGCTAGAGATTGCCACGCTTGGCGGGGCCAAGGTGCTGAATCGGGATGATATTGGCGCGCTCGCGCCGGGTATGTCGGCGGATATCGTCGCCTTCGACATGTCGGGCGTCGGCTACGCCGGGGCTGGGCACGATCCGGTGGCGGCCCTGGTGTTCTGCACGCCGGGCAATGTGTCGATGAGCGTCATCAATGGCCGCGTGGTGATTCGCGACGGACATCTGCTGACTGCCGATCTGCCGAACGTGCTGTCGGATCATCGGCGCCTGGCGCGCACACTGTTCGAGCGCGCGCAGGCGGCGGGTGCGTGATTCGCTGAAAGCGTCCGGCATTTGATGAGCGGATGACATCAACGCCGGTCGATGCTGGGGCTGGTGTGCTGCGACGGCGCATGCGCTGGACGGCACCGGCGCGACATCGGTGGCTCGGGGCTCGACATTGAGCGGCGCCAAGCCACCAAAAGCAAAAGGCCGGAAGCATTGCTGCTTCCGGCCTTTTTGATGTCTGGTGGGGCGTGAGTGACTCGAACACTCGACCTACGGATTAAGAGTCCGCTGCTCTACCAACTGAGCTAACGCCCCGACGAAGACCGAGATTCTAGCAGCATTTTTGGCTTTGTCAAATCTTTGATGAGAGATTCTTCTGCCAGCCTGCACATCGCCCTGACATATACGACTGACATGCTCGTGCGCAGCGCGTGCGCCGCGATGGGAATTCGCCCGACGTCGTGACGAGCATTGAGACACATCGCATTCTCATATTTCCGCGCATGGGATCGAAGACGATTTCCGCCAAGCCATGTTAGGATGCTTTTCCACTTGCATATTGGAGGGCTGTGATGATGGAAATCAAATTCCAGGAGCAAGACCGCTACGACATCAACAACGAGGGTTTGCTGTTCCACGCGATTGTCGATGGTGAGCAAGTGACATGTGTCGTAACACGCGAGGCGCTGTGGGAAGGCTTTAGTGCCGACCAGGTGCTGTCGCTCGAAGAGGCTTTCCGTGCTGGTCGTGAAACGATCGAGCGCGCGGCCTTGGTGCTGATAGAGCAGGGCGTGCCGCAACCTATCGTGGTCAAGCGCGCGCACGTGGCGCCGGTCTGACCCGGCGGGGCACCCCTCCGCCGCCGGCTTCGGCTACGTTTCACGCGTAGACCGGCCGGCGCGCTCACATACCTACCGTCTTTCGTCTTATATCAACGTCTGGTTGTTCCGATTGCCGCTCAGGCAGAGGCTGCTGCGTCTGACGCGCTGGCTTGTGGCGAGCGCGGCACGGCTCCCGGGCGCTGAGCGCATTCCTCGAAGATGCGCGCCTGGCATTGCGCGCAGATGTCGGGCGAAAGACTGCCAATAATCGTGTGCAGCGCCTGTCGCTTGGTGGGGAAGATGTGGTCGTCGCCGAGCTTTGCGGTGAAACCGGTCTGTTCCCAAGTTTCGAGGACCTGCGTGCGCGGACGATGGAAGTAGAGGTCGCCGCCGGCTGCACGCCGCTCCGCCAACTCGGCTTCCCACATCTCCGCGCCCGCCAGGTCGATGAAATTCATGCTCTTGGTCATCGCCAGCAGATGCTTCTGGCTGGCGTTGACCGTACGCAGCCAGTGCAGGCGATCGGTGACGTATTGCACGGCGCCGAAGTAGATCGCGCCTTCCATGCGCAGGAGCTTCAACTGCGGACATTCCGGTTGGGGGCGGCGCAGTTCGTCCAGCGGTGTGAAGCGGCGGCCCGGGTCATCGGCATCGGGCACGAGGCTGCGTACGGCGGGGCGCGAGGTGCGATACAGGTACGCGACGAGCGACAGGATCGTGCCGAGCAATACGGCCATCTCGAGCCGGATCGCCAGCGTGGCGACGAAGGTGCCTACCGCGATCGCGAACTCGGTGCGCGATAGTCGCGCGATACGGCGCAGGCGCTGGAAATCGAACAGGCCCCAGGCCACGAGCAGCAGCATGGCCGAGATCGCCGCCAGCGGAATCTGCGCCAGCAACGGGGCGCTGACCATGACGAGCACGACCAGCAGCAGCGCAGAGAACACGCTGGCCAGTGGCGTCCGCGCGCCGGCCTCGAAATTCGGGACCGAGCGGTTCAGCGACCCGCACGAAATGTAGCCAGAGAAGAATCCGCCCGCGATATTCGACAGCCCCTGGCCGATGAACTCGCGATTGGCGTCGATGTGCTGGCCCGAGCGCAAGGCCACGGCCTTGGCAATCGAAATCGACTGGCCGAGCGCGACGATGGTCAGTGCCGAGGCAATGCCAAGCAGGTCAGGCACCGTGCGCCAGTTGATGTCGGGGATATGGAACGGCGGGATCGCCGATGGAATCGGCCCCACCACGTTCACATGGCTGGCGTCGCCCCAGCTCGTCGTGTTGAGCAGCAGCGCCACGCCATAGCCGGCGAGCAGGCCGATCAGCATGAAAGGCGCGCGGCGCGAGATCCGTTTGACGAGCAGCGTGACCGCCAGCGTCACGGCGCCGACGATCAACGCGCTACCGCTGACCGTGTCGAGATTGTCGAGCAGGAAGCGCACCACGCCGAATGCGCTCGTGCCAGTTGGCACGGCAAGCCCGAGTAGATCCTTCAGCGCGTGAAGTCCGATCAAGGTCGCGGCGCCACAGGTGAAACCGAGTAGTACCGATGGCGAAATGAAATTGGCGAGCGATCCGAGCCGGAGCGCGCCTACCGCCAGTTGCAGGATGCCGACCAGCATCGTGACCGCCAGCGCCAGCGAGATATAGGCGGGGCTGCCCGCAAATGCCACCGGGCTCAGCATGGCGAACAGCGCGAGGGAATTGGCATTGGTCGGTCCCGACATCACATGCCAGCTCGAGCCGAACAGGGCGGCGACGATGCAGGGGATCACCGCCGTATAGATGCCGTACTGCGGGGGTAGACCAGCCAGCGTGGCAAAGGCCACGCCCTGCGGTAGCACCAGCACCGCGCCGAGCAGGCCGGCAACCAGATCAGCGCGCAGCGTCAGCGGCGTAACGCGCGGGAGCCAGGGAAACCAGCGCGTCAGGGCCAGATTCGCACGCATCGGCTAGCCGAGCGTGAGCGTGGCCACGACCGGGGTGTGGTCGGACGGCTGCTCCCAGCGGCGGGGCTCCTTGTCGATGACGCATGTCGCGCACTGCCGCGCCAGGTCGGCCGAAAGCAGGATATGGTCGATACGCAACCCGGCATTGCGGCGGAAACCCATCATTCGGTAATCCCACCACGAGAACATTTTCTCGGGCTGTTCGAACATGCGGAATGAGTCGACCAGACCCAGGCCGATCAATGTCCGGAACGCGTCGCGCTCCTGCGGCGAGACCAGGTTCTGGCCTTCCCACTTGGCCGGGTCGTGGACGTCGCGGTCTTCCGGGGCGATGTTGAAGTCGCCCAGCAGCGCGAGTTTCGGATACCGGGCCATTTCGGCGCGCAGCCACTCGATCATGGCCTTGAGCCAGTCGAGCTTGTAGACAAACTTGTCCGAGTCCAGCGCCTGGCCATTCGGGAAGTACGCGCTGATCAGACGTACGTCGCCGTACGTGCCGGCGATCACGCGTTGCTGCGCGTCCTCATAGCCGGGGATGTTGCGCACCACGTCAGTCGGCACGGGCATGGCCGCGTTGCGTGCCAGGATCGCCACACCGTTGTAGGTTTTCTGGCCCGTGAAAATGCTATGGAAGCCGGCCGCTTCGAGTTCGGCCAGCGGGTACTTGTCATCGGGCAGCTTCAGTTCCTGCAGGCACAGCGCGTCGATCGGCGCGCCCGCGGCATCCTGAGCGCCTAGCCATTGCAGTACCTGCGGCAGACGTACCTTGAGGGAGTTGACGTTCCAGCTTGCGATTCTCATATCTCGTTTTTGTTTGGATTGTCGTTTTCGCCGTGCGCGTCGCCGATGGCGTCCATGCCGCCAAGCAGTCCGCGCTGGTCCAGGATCGCGTAGGCGATTTCCGGATGGGTATCCATGCTGCGGCGGATCGCGGCTGGGATCGCCTGCCGGGTCTTGCGGCACAGGCCTGGCTGGTCCGCAAGTTCAATGCGGAAGCCGCGCGTCGTGCGTACCACGTTGTCGCTCGGCGTGATGCGGACCTCGATGCCGAGCAACTCGCGCATCCTCGTCTTCATCCGCTCGAGTTCATCGAGTGTGGCAATGCTCTCCAGCCGGTCCACCAGCTTCTTCTCTTCCTGCTGCGTCAGTTGCAGGATGCGCAGATCGGCGTGGGGATCCGCCAGCAGCGCGTCGCGATTGCAGACACAGGCGCCCGGTGGACATTCCTTGCGAATCGGGAAAGGAATGTTCATGGTCCGGGCGCCTGGGGGCAGGGCGGGGTAGGTGGCGGTCAGGCAGCGACTGCTGCTTCCGTCATGCCACCGTGCCGCAGCAGCGCGTCGATCTGCGGCGCGCGGCCGCGGAACGCCACGAACGATTCCATCGCCGGGCGGCTACCACCCACCGACAGGATCTCGCGGCGATAACGCTCGCCGGTTGCGCTGTCGAGCACGCTGCCGGAGAGCTGTGCGGCTTCCTCGAATGCTGCGTAAACATCGGCGGACAACACTTCGGCCCACTTGTAGCTGTAGTAACCGGCGGCATAGCCACCCGCGAAGATGTGGCTGAACGTATTCGGCCAGCGCGACAGCGGCGACTGGGGCGCCACGTGCTTCGCGTCGTTGATCTTGCGCGACAGTTCGAGCACCGATACCGCACCCTGCGGGTCGTAGTCGGTATGCAGGTGCATGTCGAACGACGAGAACACGATCTGGCGCAGCGTCATCATGCCGTTCTGGAAGTTCTTCGCGGCCAGCATGCGATCGAACAGCGCGCGCGGCAGCGGCGCGCCGGTTTCCACGTGGGCCGTCATCGTCGACAGCACCTCGTATTCCCAGCAGAAGTTCTCCATGAACTGTGAAGGCAGCTCCACGGCATCCCATTCCACGCCGTTGATGCCGGACACGCCGAGGTCGCCCACCTGCGTCAGCATGTGGTGCAGCCCGTGGCCGAACTCGTGGAACATCGTGATCACTTCATCATGCGTGAACAGCGCGGGCTTGTCGCCGACCGGCGCGGTGAAATTGCAGGTCAGGTAGGCCACCGGCGTTTGCACGGTGCCGTTGCCGCGTTCCTTGCGGCCACGCGCATCATCCATCCAGGCGCCGCCGCGCTTGCCTTCGCGCGCGTACAGGTCAATGTAGAACTGGGCGAGCAGCGCGCCCTGAGGCGACACCACGCGGAAGAAGCGCACGTCCTTGTGCCAGGTTTGGGTCGTGTCCGGCTGGATGCGGACCGAGAACAGCTTCTCGGCCACGCCGAACAGCCCTTCGAGCACCTTCGGTTCCTGGAAGTACTGCTTGACCTCGTCGTCGGAGAACGAATAGCGCTTCTGGCGCAGCTTTTCAGACGCGTAGGCGACATCCCACGGCGCGACGTCGTTCAGGCCGAGTTCGGCGGCGGCGAATTCGCGCAGTTCGGTCCAGTCGTGTTCGGCGAACGGGCGGGCCTTGACGGCCAGCTCGTCGAGGAACTTGAGCACTTCGGCCGGCGACTCGGCCATTTTCGGCACCAGCGAGACTTCGCCATAGTTGGCGTAGCCCAGCATATGCGCCTCTTCACGGCGTAGTGTCAGTTGCTCGCGCATATTGGCCGTGTTGTCCCAGTCGGCCTGACCATTGCCGTGCTGCGGGCCCAGTTCCGAGGCGCGCGTGACGCTGGCCTCGTACATGGTCTGGCGCAGCGAGCGGTCGTCCGCGTATTGCAGCACCGGGAAGTACGACGGAAAGTGCAGCGTGAACTTCCAGCCTGCCTTGCCATCCTTCTGGGCGGCCAGCGCCGCGGCTTCCTTTGCGTCGGCCGGAATACCGGACAGGCGTGCCTCGTCCTCGATATAGAGGGCGTAGCCATTGGTGGCATCGAGCACGTGGTCGGAGAACGCCTTTGACAGTTGCGCCTGCTGTTCCTGGATCTCGGCAAAGCGCGGCTTCTTGTCCTCGGCCAGTTCGGCGCCGCCCAGGCGGAACCCGCGCAGCTCGTTCTCGAGCAGTTGCTTGCGCGCCGGCGAAAGGCTCGCGAACTCGGGGCCGGCGGCGACGGCCTTGTACTTTTCGTACAGGGCCAGACTCTGGCCCAGCGATGACCAGAATTCGGTCATGCGGGGGAGGTTATCGGCGTGTGCCTTGCGCAACTCGGGGGTGTCGGCTACCGCGCTGAGATGGCCGACCACGCCCCAGGCGCGGCCGAGCGGCTCGGTGGCGACTTCCAGTGCCTCGACGGCGCTGGCCCAGGTGGCGGGGGTGGCCGAATCCTCGGCGCGGGCGACGGCTGCCTGCGCCTGGGCGAGCAGCACGTCCAGCGCCGGGCTAATGTGCTCGGGCCGGATCTCCGCGAAGCGCGGCAGGTCGGAGAAATCAAGCAACGGGTTGCTGGCGCGGTCGGTAGTATCAGTCATGGTGGCAAATTCCGATTGGCTGCCGGGATGCGGCATCACACGTGCAAGATGAGGCCTATGCGCCGAAATATCCAGTACGACTTAGCTATTGGCGCGATTGGCCCATCACTCAGGCCCTCACCTAGAGCATCACTCAGGCGATGCCGGCTTTGCGTTCCGCGGCTTCCAGCGTATTGATCAGCAACATCGTGATCGTCATCGGGCCCACGCCACCCGGAACCGGGGTGATATGGCCGGCCACTTCGCGCACACCGGCGAAGTCCACGTCGCCGCACAGCTTGCCGGCGTCGTCACGGTTCATGCCCACGTCGATCACCACGGCACCCGGCTTGACCATGTCGGCAGTAATGATGTTGCGGCGACCCACGGCGGCGACGATCACGTCGGCATCACGGGTGTGGGCAGCGAGGTCGCGCGTCTTGCTATTGCAGATCGTAACCGTTGCGCCAGCCTGCAGCAGCATCATGGCCATCGGCTTGCCGACGATGTTCGAGGCACCCACCACCACGGCGCGCGCGCCGCGCAGCGGGTACTGGATCGATTCGAGCATCTTCATGCAGCCGTACGGCGTGCAGGGGCGGAACAGCGGGGCGCCGGTCATCAGCGCGCCGGCGTTGGCCACGTGGAAGCCGTCGACGTCCTTTTCTGGGGCGATGGCTTCGAGCACCTTGTGGCTGTCGATATGCTTGGGCAGCGGCAGTTGGACCAGGATCCCGTGGATCTTCGGGTCGTTGTTCAGTTCGTCGATGCGGGCCAGCAGGTCGGCTTCGGACAGGTCGGCCGGGTAGCGGTTCAGCGACGAATAAAATCCGTTGTCCTCGCACGCCTTCACCTTGTTGCGCACATAGACCTGGCTGGCGGGGTCCTCGCCTACGAGTACCACGGCCAGGCCGGGCTGGTGGCCGGCCGCGGTCAGGCGGGCAGCGCGCTGGGCGGCCTCGGCGCGGATTTGTTTGGCAAGGGCGTTACCGTCGATCAGGTGAGCGGACATGGGGATACGTGACTGGAGAGGCTTGGGGAAACGGGGAGCCGGCGCCGGCGGGGTGGCCGGCGTCGCTCGTGAAACCCGAATTATAAAGGGGTTGACCAGAATCAGAACGGGCTGCCTGGCTTGATCGGATACAACCCGGTTTCTGGCCGGGGCTGCTAGCATCCGCCCGATGCAGATCGACGATTCCTCACTTCAGGCCCTGCTGGCGACCTGGCCGCTTCCGACCCTCTCCGTGGCGATGCTCGCCTGGGTGGCGTCGCAGCGGCCATGGCGGCTGCTGCGGCAGGAACCGCTCCAGCACGCCTGGCTCGGCGGGCTCGTATTCCTGACCTTGCTGTGGTCGGCGCGGGCGACGGTCGGGACCGGGGTCGTGGTTCAGCTGATGGGGGCCCCGCTGGCGGTGACGATGTTCGGGCTGCCGCTGGCGATGCTGACGCTGGCCGTCGTCGATCTGGTGTCGCTGCTGGGGCTGGCTTACCTGGCGGGGCAGGGCTGGGCGGATATCGCCTGGGTATCCATGGCGCCGCGCTTTATCTGGATGGCGGTGGTTCCGGGGGTGCTGACTGCCGGGCTGCAGGCCGTGATGCGACGCCGGCTACCGCGCCACCCGTTCATCTTCATTCTCGGCCACGGCTATTTCGCCCCGCTGGTGGCCGCCATCGTCGCCGGCAGCCTTCGCACGCTCTGGCAGTTCCATTTGGGACCGCCCCACGCCGGGCTGACGATCGGGGACAGCCTGACCGGCGCCGTGGTGATCGGGTTCGGTGAGGCATTCCTGACGGGGATGCTGGTGGCGATCTTCGTCGTCTATCGCCCGCAATGGGTGCTGACGTTCACGGACGAGGATTATCTGACGGGGAAGTAACGAGCGGCCAAGGGACGGGCAGGCGCCGTTCGGTCGGCAGTCGGCAAGGGGCCCGCTCCTTCCCGCCGCAACGGGGAGAAGGAGCGGCAAGGCGGGACTCAGCTATTGCGCGAGAGCGCCAGGCGCAACAGATCCGCCACCGTGTTGACGTTGAGCTTTTCCATGATGTTGGCGCGGTGCGCCTCCACGGTCTTGATGGAAATGCCCAGGTCGTCGGCAATCTGCTTGTTCAGGCGGCCTGCCACGATGCGCTCGAGCACCTGCTGCTCGCGCGTGGTCAGCTTGCTCAGCAGGTCCTTGGCGGCACGCTGCTCGCGCGCGGCCGAGTGATCGGTGCGGGCTTTCTGCAGCATCCGTTCCACCAGCGAGCGCAGTTCCGATTCGTCGAACGGCTTCTCGATGAAGTCGATCGCACCGCGCTTCATCGTCGAGACCGCCATCGGCACGTCGCCGTGGCCGGTGATAAAGACGATCGGGATGTCGATGTTCTCGGCGATCATGCGCTCCTGCAACTCCGGGCCGCTCATGCCGGGCATACGGACGTCCAGGATCAGGCACGAAACCTGGCTGGCGTCGTAGGCGGACAGGAACTGCTCGGCGCTGTTGAAGCTGCGCACCTGGTAGCCGTTGCCCTCGAGCAGCCAGGTCAGCGAGTCACGCATGGCTTCATCGTCGTCGACGATGAATACGGTCTCGCCACGATGAGGCGTGGGGCTGGGCGTTGCGGTCATGAAATCTCCTGGGGCAAAGTCGTTTGCAACGAAGTGTAACCGCCAGCGGCAGTGCGCAACACCCCGGGTGAACGATCCGGACGACCTCCCGATGCCCCGCGGCAGAGGGTCGTCCGCTTCGCCCGAGGGCATCCCCGTTACTGTTCGGGTAGCGCTGGCTGCAGTGGCAGGGTGATTTTAAACGTACAGCCGATGCCGTCCACATTGTTTTCTACCCACAGACGGCCCTGATGGGATTCGATGATCGAACGGCAGATATTCAGGCCCATGCCCATGCCGTCCGATTTGGTGCTGAAGAACGGCTCGAACAGGCGCTCCTTGGTGGCTTCGTCCACGCCGGGGCCCTGGTCGATCACGTCGATACAGACGCTCTGGCCGAATTCGACGTTTTCTACCCGGGCGTGCAACCGTACCACGCCCGCGGCGCGCAGGGCCGGCATGCCCGCCATCGCTTCCACGGCATTCTTGAGCAGGTTGACCAGCACCTGCTCGATCAGCACCGGGTCCACGTAGAGCATCAGCGGCGGGGTCGGCAGGCGCGTCAGGATCGTGACGCGGCGTCGCGTGGCCTCCAGGTCGGCCAGGCCCACGGCATCGGCCACGATGTCGTGCAGCGAGGCCTCGCGCCGCTGCGGCTGGCTACGTTTCACGAAACCGCGAATGCGGCTGATGATCGTGCCCGCCCGCACTGCCTGCGCCGAGGTCTTTTCCAGCACCGGGATCAGGTCTTCCGGCGTGCTCCGGCCCGAATGCAGGCGAGCCACGGCGCCCATGCAGTAGTTGTTGATGGCCGCCAGCGGCTGGTTCAGTTCGTGCGCCAGCGACGACGCCATCTCGCCCATCGTGGTCAGGCGGCTCGTGAACTGCAGGCGTTCCTCGTGCTGGCGCGCCATTTCCTCGGCTGCCTTGCGCACCGTGATGTCGGTGGCGATCTGCATCTGCGCGAGGTGGCCGTCCACCCACTGGATATAGCGGCGGCGCACTTCGAACCATTTCTGCATGTCCGGCACGAACACCTCGCGGGCGTCGGACGCGTACGGCATCAGTTCCGAAGCAGGCAGGCCGGCATAGGCATCGACGAAGTCGGTGTTGTCGCTCGACATCTGGTCCTTGTCGAAGTCGTCCCCGGCCAGTTTCAGGTGGCCCTCGGCTTCCCAGCCGAAGAGTTGCCGATAGTACCGGTTGGCGAACAGCAGCTCGGCCTTGTCCGTGGCCAGCACCGATACAGCCGCATCCAGGCTTTCCAGTACCGTCGTGAAGCGGTCATGCGCGGCGGCGAGTTCCTCGCGGGCGCGCTTCGGCTCGGTGATGTCCGTCATCGAGCTCATCCAGCCCGTATGGCGGCCACGGCTGTCGACCAGCGGCGATACGTACATGCGGGCGAAGAAGCTGCTGCCGTCACGGCGCATGACGCGCATTTCATAGCCAGTGGCCGGCGACTTGCCTTGCAACGTCAGGTCGATTTGCTTTTGCATCTCCTGCTGGTCATTGGGCGGCCAGTAGGGGAAGGGCGGCACGCGGCCGACCAGATCGCTCTCGGTCCAGCCCGTCATGCGGCAGAACGCGGGATTCACGTAGGTAATTCGCCCGTTCAGGTCCAGCGCCCGCAGCCCGATCAGCATCGAGTTTTCCATCGCGCGACGGAACGAGGTTTCGGCCAGCAGGGCGCGCTGGGCCTCGGAGCGGCGGCTGGTATGGCGCCACATGCTCCACAGGCTCCACAGCAGGAAGCATGACAGGCCCACCACCAGCCACAGCAACATATTGTTGGGCAGGTTCGACGGCGGTGGGTAGGCGTCGGCGCGCAGGGACAGCGAATGGCCCGGCGGGTCGAGCAAGACTTCGTAGGACAGCGCGTTGCCCGGTACCGGCCGTACCGAGGTGCTGGCCCGGGTCTGGTTGTTCTTGTCGATCAGCGAGAAGCGGTAGCGCTCGGTCAGCTCCGGTGGCAGCAGGTGCGTCAGGATGCCGTTGATCGAGTAGAGCGCGCCCAGCGTGCCCAGGAACTCGTTATCGCGCACGATCGGCACTTCCATCAGCATGAAGCTGTCGCCGCGATCGTTCATCAGCGGCCGGGAATAGACCACACGCTGGGTCTCGCGCGCGGCGTCGAACGTGTCCAGGACCTCGGGTTCGAGCGGCTGATCGGCGGTTTCACGCAGGCGGGCAGCGAATTCCGACGTCGATGGCAGCGACCAGCGGCCGCGCCGCGTGGCGTCGAGCCAGTTGATGAAGACGATCTCCGGGTTCTCGCGCAGGATTTCCTGCGCGGCCGTCCGGTAGGCGCCCTGGTCGAGCTGCGCGGCCGCGATATCCCGCGCCAGCGAGGCCAACTGGTCCTGGTTGCTCAGCAGGGACAGTCGCACGCGCTGCTGCGCCCAGGCGGCATCGCGGTACAGCGCGTCGCGCTGCTGCTGGTGCTCGGTTTCGTGGAGCGACCAGAGGATGACGCCCATCGCCACGGTGAACAGCACGATGGCCACGAGCGGGATGAACATGAACCAGCTCGTGGCGACAAGATTGCGCCAGCGCGTGATCCAGAGGCGGCGGGGGGCGGCGGCCAGCGGCGTGCCGCCGTCCGTGCCATCGGTGCTGTCTTGTGCCTCGGCCTGGGGGGCGCCATGGGCGTTGCCACCGTTGCTACGGTCGGCATGGACTACCCCGTGAGGGGCATCGCTGACGGCGCCGGCAGGGTTCGGAGGCAGAATGGCCGTGCGCAGGCCGGAGAGAATTCGTTTGAGAAACTGCATAGGGGATTGACGGCTGACCGAGCAGTTTATCCACTTTATTGCGGTGCGTCGCTTGGGGAAAGCGCCTACACGGCACGGTATTTGCACGCCGGTCGCGAGGCCTTGCAAGACGGACGCGATGCGATTTCTGATGCACTGCCGCAATATTTCACATTATAAGAAATGACTTCGTAATCTGAAAATTTAGCTTGTCATCACTTGCTGTGCTTCCATAGAATCGCTTCGACCGATCAATGCGGGCGGGCGCACTGCGCTTGCTGAGTACAGGATCCGGGCGATGAACGCGTCATCAGCCCCAAGGAGGATCCGGCTTTGGCCTACCGATGCCAGGGCAAGGCTTGGCGCTCCGCCGCGACGTCACAAACCGTCAAGACCGGCCGCTGGAGTCCCGCGCTTTGCTGTGTGGGCACCGGGCAGGAATTCACCAGGAGACAGTCATGTCCGCTGTACCAGAGCAGATCCTCGGCGCCAGCAGCGCCAACGACGCAGATCCCCAGGAAACGCACGAATGGCTGGACGCCCTGCAGGGCGTCCTCAACGCGGAAGGCACCGAGCGCGCCGCGTTCCTGATCGACAAGCAAATCGAATACGCGCGCGTGAACGGCGTTACCCAGCCGTTCCATGCCGAAACGCCGTACATCAACACCATCCCGGTAGAGCAGCAGGCCCGCATTCCCGGCGACCAGGACATCGAGCACCGCATCCGCTCGTACACGCGCTGGAACGCGATGGCCATGGTGCTGCGCGCCAACAAGCACACCAACGTCGGCGGCCACATCTCGTCGTTCGCCTCGGCGGCCACGCTCTATGACGTGGGCTACAACCACTTCTGGCGCGCTCCGTCGGAGCAGAGCGGTGGCGACCTCGTTTTCGTGCAGGGCCATTCGGCACCGGGCGTCTACTCGCGCGCCTTCCTGCTGGGCCGCCTGACGCCCGAACAGCTCGACAGCTTCCGCCAGGAAGTGGACGGCAAGGGCATCTCGTCGTACCCGCACCCGTGGCTGATGCCGGATTTCTGGCAGTTCCCGACCGTGTCGATGGGTCTGGGCCCGATCATGGCGATCTACCAGGCCCGCTTCATGAAGTACCTGGCCAGCCGTGGCCTGGTGAACGCCGGCGACCGCAAGGTATGGGCGTTCCTGGGTGATGGCGAGACCGATGAACCGGAATCGCTGGGTGCGATCGGCATGGCCGGCCGCGAGAAGCTGGACAACCTGGTTTTCGTGATCAACTGCAACCTGCAGCGCCTGGATGGCCCGGTGCGCGGCAACGGCAAGATCATCCAGGAGCTGGAATCGGAATTCCGTGGCTCGGGCTGGAACGTGATCAAGTTGATCTGGGGCAGCCGCTGGGATCCGCTGCTGCAGCGCGACACCAAGGGCCTGCTGATGAAGCGCATGATGGAATGCGTGGACGGCGAGTACCAGACCTTCAAGGCCAAGGACGGCGCCTACGTGCGCGAGCACTTCTTCAATACGCCGGAACTGAAGGCCATGGTGGCCGACTGGTCCGACGACGACATCTGGCGCCTCAACCGCGGCGGCCATGATCCGCACAAGGTCTACGCGGCCTACAAGGCGGCTAGCGAGCACAAGGGCCAGCCGACGCTGATCCTGGCCAAGACCATCAAGGGCTATGGCATGGGCGATGCCGGCCAGGCCATGAACGTGGCCCACCAGCAGAAGAAGATGCCGGTGGACGCGATCCGCGCGTTCCGCGACCAGTTCAACATCCCGGTGGCGGACGACAAGCTGGAAGAAGTCCCGTACCTGACCTTCCCGGAAGGCTCGAAGGAACTGGAATACATGCGCAAGGCGCGCATGGACCTGGGTGGCTACCTGCCGGCCCGCCGCATGAAGGCCGAGGCGCTGAAGGTGCCCGAGCTGTCGGCGTTCGAAGCGCTGCTCAAGGCCACTGGCGAAGGCCGCGAAGTGTCCACCACGATGGCCTTCGTGCGTATCCTGAACACGCTGCTCAAGGACAAGCAGGTTGGCAAGCACGTGGTGCCCATCGTGCCGGACGAGTCGCGTACCTTCGGCATGGAAGGCCTGTTCCGCCAGGTTGGTATCTGGAACCAGGAAGGCCAGAAGTACGTGCCGGAAGACCATGACCAGCTGATGTTCTACAAGGAATCGCAGACGGGTCAGGTGCTGCAGGAAGGCATCAACGAAGCCGGCGCCATGTGCGACTGGATCGCCGCCGCCACGTCGTACTCGACGCACGGCGTGCAGATGATCCCGTTCTACATCTACTACTCGATGTTCGGCATCCAGCGTATCGGCGACTTGTGCTGGGCCGCCGCCGACATGCGCTCGCGCGGCTTCCTGCTGGGCGGTACCGCTGGCCGCACCACGCTGAACGGTGAAGGCTTGCAGCACGAGGACGGTCACTCGCACGTGTTCCACGCTGTGATCCCGAACTGCATCTCGTACGATCCGACGTTCCAGTACGAACTCGCCGTGATCATGCAGGACGGCCTGCGCCGCATGTATGCCGAACAGGAAGACGTGTACTACTACCTGACGGTGATGAACGAGAACTACGAGCATCCGGAAATGCCGGCTGGCGTGGAACGCGACATCGTCCAGGGCATGTACCAGTTCCGCAAGGGCGTGGAGAACAGCAACGCGCCGCGCGTGCAACTGCTGGGCTCGGGCACGATCTTCCGCGAGGTGATCGCCGCCGCCGACCTGCTCAAGAAGGACTGGGGCGTGGAATCGGATCTGTGGAGCTGCCCGAGCTTCACCGAACTGGCCCGTGAAGGCCAGGAAGTCGAGCGTCACAACCTGCTGAACCCGACCGGCACGCAGCGCGAATCGTTCGTCGCCCAGAAGCTCAAGGGCGTGCGCGGTCCGGTTATCGCGTCCACCGACTACATCCGTGCGTTCGCCGAGCAGATCCGTCCGTTCGTGCCGCGTCGCTACGTGGTGCTGGGCACTGACGGCTTCGGCCGCTCGGACACCCGCGAGAAGCTGCGCCACTTCTTCGAAGTGGACCGCTACTGGGTCACGGTGGCTGCGCTGAAGGCGCTGGCCGACGAAGGCGCGATCGGTCGCGAGAAGGTGGCCGAGGCCATCAAGAAGTACAACCTCGACCCGAACAAGCCGAACCCGATGTCGGTCTGACCCCGGACTTGCACGACTGAACCCCCGCAGCGCGGCACCCGCCGCGCCGCGGCGTGCCACCGGTTGACCCGGCGGCGCACCGCGGCGAATGGTGATGCGCGGCAGCGTGACAGATGCGTGTGGCGAGAGTAACCTCGCCGATTGCGTTTGTCGCGTTTGTCGTATCTGACCAGAGTGCCGGCTGCCCAGGAGAGACACTGAATGAGTCAAGCGATTGAAATCAAGGTGCCGGATATCGGCGACTACGACGCCGTTCCCGTCATCGAAGTGCACGTGAAGCCGGGCGACACGATCAACGCGGAAGACGCGCTGGTGACGCTGGAATCCGACAAGGCCACCATGGACGTGCCGTCGCCGCAGGCCGGCACGGTCAAGGAAGTCCGGATCAAGGTGGGTGACAGCGTTTCCGAAGGCTCCGTGCTGGTGATGCTCGAGCCCGCAGGCGCCGCTGCCGCCGCTCCGGCTCCCGCAGCCGCTGCTGCTCCGGCTGCTCCGGCTGCTC
>NZ_ANKP01000234.1:0-71177 GCF_000319775.1 Cupriavidus sp. HMR-1 | reverse complement strand
ATTGCACTGAAAACGAGGAGACCCCGGCTCACACTGTCACATAATCGAACGTATATGTGACAGGTACGACATGCTGATAGGCTACATGCGGGTATCGAAGGCGGACGGCTCCCAGGCTACCGATTTGCAGCGCGACGCGCTGATTGCCGCCGGGGTCGATCCAGTACATCTTTACGAGGACCAGGCATCCGGCATGCGCGAGGATCGGCCCGGCTTGACGAGCTGCCTGAAGGCGTTGCGAACTGGCGACACACTGGTCGTGTGGAAACTGGATCGGCTCGGACGCGACCTGCGACATCTCATCAACACCGTGCACGACCTGACTGGGCGCGGCATCGGCTTGAAGGTATTAACCGGGCACGGCGCGGCCATCGACACCACGACCGCCGCCGGCAAGCTGGTCTTTGGCATCTTCGCCGCCCTGGCCGAGTTCGAGCGCGAGTTGATCGCGGAGCGCACGATTGCCGGCCTAGCCTCGGCCCGCGCGCGCGGGCGGAAAGGCGGCCGGCCGTTCAAGATGACCGCCGCCAAGCTGCGGCTGGCGATGGCGGCAATGGGTCAGCCAGAGACCAAGGTCGGCGACCTGTGCCAGGAACTTGGCGTCACGCGGCAGACCCTGTATCGGCATGTTTCACCCAAGGGTGAGCTACGTCCAGATGGCGAGAAGCTACTCAGCCGAATTTGATGCCGGCATGAGGCAACGTAGCGACAGCGTGGTTTGTCTCAATGGGAAGCGCTCATGATCGATCTTTGAAGGCCCGCAGCAGTCGTGTCACAGACAGGACGAACAAACCGGTCAGCGTGAGGGCTGCGATACCCCAGTACTCTCCGATGAACGCGCCGGCCGTCGTGCCGGCCAGCACAATGGCGAGAATCGGCAAATGGCAGGGACAGGTGAGCACGGCCAGCGCGCCCCACAGGTAGCCGGTGATCGGTTTGTGCGTCTCGGACGGCAAGCGCTCGGGGCTGTTCATGGCAGACTCTCCGCGTGCTGTGCCGGCTCGGTCGGCATGGTGGCCAACTGCACCTCCAGATCGGCCAACGCTTCGCGCCGACGCTCGACGAACTGGCGCAGAACGGCAAGCTGCGCGGCCGCTTCATCGCCGTCCGCAGCATCCAGCGCCCGGCACAGCCGCGCCAGCGCGTCCAGGCCGATGCCCGCCTCGAAGGCCGCCCGCACGAAGCACAGCCGTTGCAAGGCGGCATCATCGAACAGGCCATAGCCGCCCGGGGTGCACGCCACCGGACGCAGCAATCCGCGCAGCAGGTAGTCGCGCACGATATGCACGCTCACCCCGGCATCAAGGGCCAGCCGGGACACGGTGTAGGCGCTCATTGAAAACCTCCTTTTTTTATCCAGCGCAGCAGGAAAGCTGCTTCACGTCCTTGTTGAAGGTCTGCGCCGCAAGCTTCAACCCCTCGACCATTGTCAGGTAGGGGAACAACTGGTCGGCCAGTTCCTGCACCGTCATGCGGTTGCGGATGGCGAGCACCGCCGTCTGGATCAGTTCGCCCGCTTCCGGGGCCACCGCCTGCACGCCGATGAGCCGTCCGCTACCTTCCTCGATGACCAGCTTGATGAAGCCGCGTGTGTCGAAGTTGGCAAGCGCTCGCGGAACGTTGTCGAGTGTCAGCGTGCGACTGTCGGTCTCGATGCCATCGTGGTGCGCTTCCGCCTCGCTGTAGCCCACGGTGGCGACTTGCGGGTCGGTGAACACCACTGCCGGCATCGCGGTCAGATTGAGGGCTGCGTCGCCGCCGGTCATGTTGATCGCGGCACGGGTGCCGGCGGCCGCTGCCACGTAGACGAACTGCGGCTGGTCGGTGCAGTCGCCGGCCGCGTAGATGTTCGGGTTGCTCGTGCGCATGCCTTGGTCGATAACGATGGCCCCTTGCGCATTGACAGTGACCCCCGCCGCGTCCAGCGCGAGGCTGCGCGTATTCGGTGCCCGACCGGTGGCAACCAGCAACTTGTCAGCGCGCAATTCACCGTGTCCGGTGGTCAGCACGAATTCGCCGTTCACATGGGCGACCTGGCTGGCTTGCGTGTGCTCCAGCACCTCGATGCCCTCGGCGCGGAAAGCGGCTGTCACGGCCTCGCCGATGGCCGGGTCTTCCCGGAAGAACAAGGTGCTGCGTGCCAGGATCGTGACCTGGCTGCCGAGCCGGGCAAAGGCTTGCGCCAGTTCCAACGCCACCACCGACGAACCGATCACGGCCAGGCGTGCGGGAATGGTGTCGCTGACAAGCGCTTCGGTGGAAGTCCAGTAGGGTGACTCTTTCAGGCCCGGAATCGGCGGCACGGCCGGACTGGCACCGGTGGCGACCAGGCAGCGGTCGAACGTTACCTCGCGCTCGCCACCCTCGTTCAAACGGACGACCAGGCTCTGGTCGTCCTTGAAACGCGCTTCACCGTGCAAAACGGTGATGGCTGGATTGCCGTCCAGGATGCCTTCGTATTTGGCGTGCCGCAGTTCATCGACACGGGCCTGCTGCTGGGCCAGCAGTTTGCTGCGGTCAATCGCAGGCACAGTTGCCGCAATACCGCCGTCGAACGGACTTTCCCGGCGCAGATGGGCAATATGGGCAGCGCGGATCATGATCTTGGACGGCACACAGCCGATATTGACGCAGGTGCCGCCGATGGTGCCGCGTTCGATCAGCGTGACCGTCGCGCCTTGCTCGACGGCCTTCAGCGCCGCCGCCATCGCGGCCCCGCCGCTGCCAATGATGGCGATATGCAAACCGGCGCCCTCAAGTGCATCACGGATTTTTGGTTCATCTTTGAAATCACCAACCCGGATCGAGCCTTGATAACCCAATGCGGCGATGGCGGCCAGCAGTTGGTTGTGGCTCACGGCGGTGTCTGCCATGACTTGCGCGCGGCTTTCTGGATAGGACACCACAGCGGCATTCACGCCGGGAATCTTTTCCAAAGCATCTTTGACATGGGTGGCGCAGGATGTGCAGGTCATGCCATTCACGGTGATTTCGGTCATTTTTTTACTCCATTGAATTTCGGGGTGCAGCAGGCATCGGCTTGGCGTTTCCTGATTAGAAACGTGCCTCAGCATGCGACCTGACCGTCTTTTCCTTGATGGGCTTTGCTCTCACGACGTCGACGATGAGACTTGCGACCAGACCCCGCAGATCGAAGCGGCGGTTGAACCTGTAGGCGAAGCCAGCAAGGTAGTGCTCGGCGTACTTGCGGTAGTTCAGGGCATGGAAGGCTCCGGCCAACGTGGTCTTGAGATTGCCCAGCACGGTGTTGACCCACTTGAAGCTGGGCAGGTCGCGCGGCTTGAGGGAGCCGACCACCATCGGGAGGTGAAGGCAACCGGCATCGGCCACCGCACTGAAGCAGGCCAAACCATCGCTGTGCACGCTGGTGCCCGGTGCCAGATTGGACTTGGCCCACTTGCTGATCGCTTCAGAGGTGAACCCTCTGACCACATTGAGCTTGATGAACATCGGATGCCCGTGATCATTGACCGAGACAGCCGCGACAAAGGGGACCTTGTTCTCGGAGCCCCGACCGACTTTGCCGCCTGTGCGCTCGCCTCCGAGGTAAGCGTCATCGAGTTGCACCGTGCCGCTGAGTTGGTGGGTGGCGTCTTGCGAGGCCATGGCCCGGTTGATCTTCTGATGCAACAGCCAGGCAGTGGGGTAGCTCACGCCAAGCTGACGCTTGAGCGCCAGGGCAGACAGGCCGGTTTTGGCCTGACTGATGAGGTAGATGGCCAAGAACCAGGTCGTCAGGGGCAGTTTGGTGTGTGCCATGAGACTGCCTGCGGTCAGGGAGGTCTGATGCCGACAGCCATTGCACTGGAAGAGCTTACGGGCACCGTGGCCGACCACATAGTGATCACTGCTGGAGCAGCGCGGACAGCGAAATCCCTCAGGCCAGCGCGCGGCCTTGATCGCTTCGGCGCACTGTGCCTCGGTGCCAAAGCTACGAAGGAATTCCGGAATCGACATGCCGTGCTGGAACTGAATCTGGTTGAAGGCCATGGTGCTCACCCCACTGTAAGAAGACTCCAGATTAGTGAGTCACAAACTCATGGGGTGAGCCTCGCTGAGGCAGGTTTCTAATCAGGTGGCGTTTTCGTTGGATGGCGTAGATGGTCAAGCCGATGAAAATCGCCAGCGCAGGCAGCAGCACATAGTCCAGATAGCCGGTCAGCGCGGACAAGCCGACCACACCGAGCAAAATGACCAGAACAGGGGTGAAGCAACACAGCGCCACGAGGGTTGTGCCAATGATGCTGACCCGCAGCAGTGTCTTCGGGTCTTTCATGATCAGTTCTTGACTGATGATGGGTAGCCCGCATCCTCGGTAGCCTTGGTCAGTTTCTGCACGCTGGTCTTGGCATCATCGAAGGTGACCACCGCTTCGCGCGTCTCGAAGGTCACGTCAACTTTACTGACGCCATCGACCTTGGAAATCGCCTTCTTGACAGTGATCGGACAGGCCGAGCAGGTCATGCCCGGTACGGACAGCGTAACGGTCTGGGTGGCGGCCCACACGGGGGCAACAACGGCAGCGAGGGCAAGGGCGGAAAGCAGCTTTTTCATGGTGAACTCCTGTGATCAATAGAAAAATGGCACGACGTAGGGAAATCCGAGCGCGACCAAAACCAGCACGGCCACGCCCCAGAAAATGAGCTTGTAAGTAGCTCGCACTTGGGGAATCGCGCAAACCTCACCCGGTTTGCAGGCGGCTGACGGCCGGTAGATGCGCCGCCAGGCGAAGAACAACGCCACCAGCGCCACGCCGATAAAGATGGGGCGATAGGGTTCCAACACCGTCAAGTTGCCGATCCAAGCGCCGCTGAACCCCAAGGCGATCAGAACCAGCGGCCCGAGGCAGCAAGCCGAGGCGAGGATGGCGGCCAGCCCGCCAGTGAAGAGCGCGCCGCGCCCGTTTTGAGGTTCAGACATACGTTTGTCCTTTCGAATCTGAATTGGATAGCTTAAGCTTACTTCCGTAGTTATGTACGGAGTCAAGCGATATGGAAAACAATTTGGAGAACCTGACCATTGGCGTTTTCGCCAGGACGGCCGGGGTCAATGTGGAGACCATCCGGTTCTATCAGCGCAAGGGCTTGCTCCCGGAACCGGACAAGCCTTACGGCAGCATTCGCCGCTATGGCGAGACGGATGTAACGCGGGTGCGCTTCGTGAAATCAGCCCAGCGGTTGGGCTTCAGCCTGGATGAGATCGCCGAGCTGCTGCGGCTGGAGGATGGCACCCATTGCGAGGAAGCCAGCAGCCTGGCCGAGCACAAGCTCAAGGACGTGCGCGAGAGGATGGCTGACCTGGCGCGCATGGAGGCCGTGCTGTCTGATTTGGTGTGCGCCTGCCATGCGCGGAAGGGGAACGTTTCCTGCCCGCTGATTGCGTCACTGCAAGGGAAGAAAGAACCGCGCAGTGCGGACGCGGTGTAGCCCGAGGGAACTACGCCTTAGCGTGCTTTATTTTCCGTTTTCTGAGGCGACTCCAACGTCAGAAAAGACCGTGCGGTCGACTTTTGATATTTCGTGCTGTCGCCTTCTGAAAGTGACAACGTAGGTTTGTGACAAGCCCGCCAAGGCAACCGGCGCGGCACGGGAATCAAGGCATTGCGATTCTCGAAAATAGTTCTTGAAATTCTATTCTTGATTGCATATCATCTCAACGAGTTTCGATAAGAAAGGATGCGCATGCGACCGTCTGTTGTGCTTGACATGAAGCGAAGCGCAGTGCGTGAAGCGGTAGGCCGCTTTCGCGCCGCGAACCCGCGCGTCTTCGGCTCGGTGCTGCATGGCACCGACCGGGATGGCAGCGACCTCGACCTGTTGGTCGATGCGCTGCCCGGTGCCACGTTGTTGGACTTGGGCGATTTGGAAGAAGAACTGAAATCGCTGCTCGGCGTTGACGTCGATCTGCTGACTCCCGGCGACCTGCCGCCGAAGTTCCGGGCCAAGGTGCTCGCGGAGGCGCAACCGATATGAGCGAGAACCGCCTGCCCGATTACCTCGACCACATTCAGCAGGCCGCAACCGATGCGCGCAGCTTCGTGGAAGGGATGGCCAAGGACGACTTCTTGGCCGACAAGCGCACCCAGCAGGCCGTCATCATGAGCCTGATCGTCATCGGCGAGGCGGCCACAAAGGTGATGGATGGCTACGTCGAGTTCACCCAGGCGCATGCCGACGTGCCGTGGCGCAGCATGCGCAATATGCGTAATCGCATGGCTCACGGCTATTTCGACATCAACCTCGATGTGGTGTGGGAGACGGTACAGGAATGGCTGCCGGCGTTGCTCCAGCAATTGCCCGCCGTGCGTCAGGATGCCGACGATGAAGACCGTAACGACAAAGGCATGGAGCCATGACCAATCAAGCCGCCGATGTTCGGCCCCTCTGGCGTGTTCGATCCCGCGACCTATGAGCCGCGCTCGGGCAAGACCTTCTGGATGGCCGCAACGGACGTGAGTTCGCTGGTGGGCAAGGAGGCAGCAGCCGACACGCTCATCGGCAACTGCACGACCGCACGACCAGCCTCCCGTTCAAATTCGAGTTAGAACTCATATCCAGCCTGTCTGGGGGCACTGTGAAAGAGGGATCTCCGATGACTGTTGAATCGAGAATATTTTCTGTAGCCGAGTATGTTCAGCCGTCCGAAGGCGAGCCTATTCGTTCCGTTGTGCTTGAAACCCGAGACTCAATTATCGTGGTTTGGCATGTCCATCCCGGGCAGGAAATTGCGGCTCACATTCATCCTCACGGCCAAGACACGTGGACTGTTTTGTCGGGAATGGCTGATTACTTTCAGGGCAATGGGATTGTTCGTGCCCTCAGGGAAGGTGAGATAGCCGTGGCAAGACCGGGCCAAGTGCACGGGGCGCGAAATACAGGTACCGAGCCATTTGTGTTCGTCTCGGTTGTGGCATCAGCCAATGCCGGTTTCGTATTGGCTGAGCGATAGAGCCCAATCTCTGGAGTTGGTCCAATGAGCGGTCGGGGAGATAGGTAACAGACATGCAGCGGACACGGCTGCTAAACCAGGTCGCAAACCTCCTTGCGTCGCAGCGTGCCGCAAGCGACGCGATCAATCGAATGGGGTCGGCATGAGACTGAACACCATCCAGTTCCCGACCGCGTAGCCGCCTGTCCTGCCGATCAGGTCTTGACCATCGACGCCTGGGATCAGTCCTGAATGTTCTTGGAGACCACTACGTTATGAGCCGCAGCCGCCGCAAAACACCCATCGTCGGGCACACGACCTGCGGCAGCGAGCGCGAGGACAAGAAGCTCTGGCATCAGCGCTGGCGCACCCGTGAGCGCACGGCGCTGACCAGCGCGTCGCCCGAAGCCCTGAGCGCCCATCTGCCCCTGCTGGAAAACCAGGCCAGCAGCGTCTGGTCGATGGGCAAGGATGGCCGCTCCTACTGGCCCGTCAAGCGCCAGGCCGCCACGGCGGATCGCATCGCCAATCACAAGGGACGCAACCCGCAAGAACGCGCCTCCCTGAAAAAGCGCCTGCTGCGCAAGTGGATGAGCAAATGAAGCTCTCCTTCCATCAGCACATTGCGCTGTTCTGGATGATCGGTGCTCCGGGCGTCTTCGCGCCCGTGATCGAGAACGCCAAGCGGCCCGATGCCGGCGCCGTCATGGCGTGGGGTGTCGCGATCGTGGCGGTGATGATCCTCTTCACCCCTTTGCTGCTGCGCTGTCCACCATTCCGGCGCTGGTATGGCCGGACGGATGCGCTGTCGGAGCGGCAGCGCCAGGCGCTTGCCGAGCGCGGCCTGCGCCGCTACTACCAGACCGCTTTCGATGACGGCTACGTGCCCCGCGTGATGCCCTACGTGTGGCGCATCATCTGGACGGTCGGCGGGTTGATGGCTGTGACCGCCGTACTGCCTACCAACACCGGACGGCCAGCCTTCGATGCCTTGGTGGTCTTCTCGACCTGGTATCCGATAGGCGTGATGCTGCTGGTTTTCGCGTCGAGGCCCCTTGGCCGGTTGATTCGCCAAAGAGCACAGGAGCGGCGGAAATGAGCACGTCAACCATCGAGGCGCTGGCCAGCGCCTGGGCAAGGATTGCCGAGGAAGCGGAATTCCCCGCTGACTACGAGGGGACTGCCACACCACAAGCGCATCGGGCTAGCGAAGCTATTCAGGAGCAGATTCGGGAGCGCATCGTCGCCACCAACGACATGCGGCTGTTCAGCCTGCTGCACCTGCTGGGTCAGGCGTCGCTGCGCATGGAGCAAGCGCTGTGGCCGGAGGATTACGAGCGGATGACGCGCGAGGTTGAGGAAGCCCTGCGGCAAGCCACCGACGCCAACGCCAGATCGTACACCCACGAAGAAGTGATGCAGGCGATGCAGGAACGCATCGACCGGGCGCGAGACAAGCCATGTTGATTGGCTATGCGCGCGTCTCGACGCAGGATCAGAACCTGGAGCTGCAACGCGAAGCCTTGAGCAAGGCCGGATGTAAAAAGGTCTTCGAGGACAAGGTGAGTGGCACGCGGGCAGACCGGCCTGGCTTGGCCAAGACGCTCGAAATGCTGCGCGAAGGCGATACTTTGGTCGTCTGGAAGCTCGACCGGCTGGGCCGGTCGGTCAAGCAACTGGTCGATCTGGTCGGCGATCTGCACAAGCACGGTGTCCAGTTCAGGAGCCTCACCGACTCCATCGACACCGGCACACCATCCGGGCGGTTCTTCTTCCACGTCATGGCGAGCCTTGCCGAAATGGAGCGCGAGCTGACCGTCGAGCGCACCCGCGCCGGGCTGGAAGTCGCCAAGCAGCTCGGCCGCAAAGGCGGCCGCAAGCCGAAGATGACCGACAGCAAGATCGAGTCGGCCAAGAAGCTGCTGGCCAGCGGGGTGCCGCCCAAGGACGTGGCCAAGAACCTCGGCGTGTCCATTCCGACGCTGTACCGCTGGGTGCCAGCCTCCACGCACGCTTAGCGTGCTTTATTTTCCGTTTTCTGAGACGACTACACCTTCAACGACTCCGACCTGTCGCTGATCCGCCAGCGGCGCGGCGACGCCAACCGCCTGGGCTTCGCGGTGCAGCTCAGCCTGCTGCGATATCCAGGCTATGCGCTGGGCAGCGACAGCGAGTTGCCCGAGCCGGTCATCCAGTGGGTGGCCAAGCAAGTTCAGGTCGACCCAACGAGTTGGGCGAAATACGGCGAACGCGACGTGACTCGCCGCGAGCACGCCCAGGAACTGCGCACCTACCTACAACTGGCCCCGTTCGGCCTGTCCGACTTCCGCGCCCTGGTGCGCGAGCTGACCGAGTTGGCCCAGCAGACCGACAAGGGGTTGCTGCTGGCCGGCCAGGCGCTGGAGAGTCTGCGGCAGAAGCGGCGCATCCTGCCGGCGCTGAGCGTGATTGACCGGGCCTGCTCGGAAGCCATTGCGCGGTGAGCGTCTGGCCGTCCCATCTTGCACGCTGATGATGACCTTCTGACCATGGTGTCCACCTAATTTTGGTGGACACCATGAATCCCAATCGCTCTCATCGCTCCAATCGACGCAATCACAGTCCCGAGTTCAAGGCCCAGGTCCTTGGCGAGTGCCAACATCCAGGAGCATCGGTGGCGGCCATCGCCGTCGCGCACGGTCTGAACCCCAACGTCGTGCGCAAGTGGCTCGCCGGGCAGAACCTCAAACGCATGGACGCGGCGAGGCCTGGGGCTGCACCGAGCGTGCCGCCGCTGCAGTTCGTCGCGGTCGAGTTGGCCAAGCCCGAACACCATCGCGCCAACCCGCCCGCCTCGCAGCCCGACATCCGCATCGAGTTGCAACGCAGCGGTTTGCAGCTGAAGTTGCGGTGTGCCGCCGCTGATGGGCCAGCGCACGCAGCCCTGCTGCGTGCGCTGGCTGACACGGTGGCTGCCCCATGATCCGCATCGACTCACTGTGGCTGTGCACCCAGCCGCAGGACATGCGCGCTGGCGCCGACCGTTTGCTCAACGTCGTTGTCAACACTGTCGGCCAAGCCAAGGCCCACCACGGCTACCTCTTTGCCAATGCGCGGGCCACGCGCATCAAGCTGCTCGTGCACGACGGCTTCGGTGTGTGGTGCGCCACGCGCCGGCTGCACGCCGGGCGCTTCGTCTGGGTTGAACGTGACTCGGCTGTCGGGTCTGCTGCACCAGCGCTGCAACTGACCGCGCAGCAGTTCGACGCCCTGGTGCTGGGTCTACCCTGGCAGCGCTTGGGCGAACTCAGCGTCATCAGCCGCTGCTGAGGTGCCTGCGGCCGCCATGGCCGTTGGTTGACATCGCATCTGCCGATGTCAACGCGTGCGCGCTGGTGCAATATGCCGATCATGCTCGGCGACGTTGCTGCCCCCCACATCGACATGACGCAGTTGCCACCCCAGGCGGCTGCACTGATCGCACGTCTGCAGCAGCAGGTCCAGGCTCAGGCTCGCGAGATTGCCTGGCGCGATGCCAAGCTGGAGAAGGTCAACTTCGAACTGGCGCGCCTCAAGCGCTGGAAGTTCGGCGCCAAGACCGAGGCCATGACGGCCCAGCAACGCGCATTGTTCCAAGACACGATGGCGGAAGACGAGGCCGACCTGCGCGCGCGCTTGGCCGCTCTGCAAGCCGACCTGCCAGAGCCGCCCAAGGCGCCCAAGGCGCCGCCGCGCAAGCCACGCCGCCAGAAGCTGCCCGAGCACCTGGAACGCGTCGAGCACCGCCACGAGCCCGAGGACACCAGTTGCCCAAACGCAGAATGCGGCCGGCCCATGCAGCGCATCGGCGAGGACGTCAGCGAGAAGCTGGACATCATCCCGGCCAAGTTCTTCGTGCACCGGCACATCTACGGCAAGTGGGTCTGCAGGTGCTGCCAGCAGATCCGCCAGGAGCCGGCCGAACCAGACGTGATCGATGGCGGCATCCCGGCCAGCGGGCTGGTGGCGCACACGATGATCAGCCGCTTCGTGGACCACATCCCTTATTACAGGCAAACGCCGATCAACGCACGCTCGGGCGTGCACACGCCGCGCTCGACGCTGGCTACCTGGAGTGGCGCCGGTGGTGCCAAGCTTGAGCCATTGTTCGAGGCGCAACGCCGCTTCATCCTGAGCTGCGCGGTGCTGCATGCCGATGAGACGCCCGTGCCGCTGCTGGAGCCGGGTGCGGGCAAGACCAGGAAGGCCTATGTCTGGGCATGGGCACGCAGCCTTCACGATCCGCATCCGGGCGTGGTCTACGAGTTCTGCCTGGGCCGAGGCTCACAGTACCCGCTGGGCTTCCTGGGCGGCAAGGGGCCGCCATACGCCGAGCCGGCGTGGCGCGGCACTTTGATCACAGACCAGTACGCCGGCTACAACGCGGTGCTGGATGCCAAGGTCTACCCGCAGCGCCGCTCGGCGCTGTGCGCTGCGCATGCCCGGCGCTACTTCGAAGAGCTCAGCCGCGGGGGCTGCAGTGCCAGCGCAGTCGCCATCGAGGCGATGCATCGCTGGGCGCGGATCTACCATGCTGAAGGCGCCTTGGCCGGGATGGACCCCGATGATCGCCGACGGGCCAGGCAGCAGTTGAGCAAGCCGCTGTGGAACGAGTTCGAGGTGTGGCTGAGGCTGCAGCGCACGCAGGTGCCCGATGGCAGCAAGATCGCCCAGGCGATCGACTACAGCCTCAATGCCTGGAAGGCGCTGACGCTGCACCTGGATGACGGCGCCGTGGCCATCGACAACAACCTCATCGAGCGGCAGATCAAGCCGTGGAAGCTGGGTGCCAAGAACTGGCTGTTCGTGGGCAGCGAGTTGGCTGGCCAGCGCGCGGCGGTGGTCATGAGCCTGGTGCAGTCGGCCAAGCTCAATGGCCTGGATCCGTGGGCCTACCTGCGCGACGTGCTGGCACGCATCCACTCGCACCCCAGCCACCGGCTCGATGAACTGTTGCCGCATCGCTGGCGGCCGGAGTGAAGAAAATGGGCGTGCTCACGCAGGCTGTGATGGTTCAGGCCGACATCGCCGTCAGAGGCATGGGCCCAGAACAGAAGGTCAACTTGGCCGACGAAATCTTCGCGCAGCAGCCCAACTTGCTGGCCTCCATCCTGGTGCTGCCCAACATGGGCGTAGACATGCTGACGCTGGAGGTGCCGCTGCACATCCTGTTGGTGGCGTTCCAGGCGATGAAGCTCAGCGGCCATGCATGGCCGCTCATCACGGAGGACGTGCAGGACAGGTGCATGCAGCGCTTGACGGCCCGCATGCGCTTCAACGAAGGATTGCCGGAGCATCTGGCCGACCAGATGGTCCAGCAGTTCTGCGACGAGCATCGCGAGCGCTACCTGCTCGCGTTCGTCTATGGATACCTCGGCGAGCACGATCTCATGCAGGTGCGTACCGATGCCGAAAAGTACCTGATGCTGGCCTCCCTCAACCTCGTGGAGTGCCTTGCCGACGTGGGGGCAACGACTTCGTCGTGACGATCACGGGTTCGCGCTCGGGTCAAGGTGGGATGGCTGGACGCTCACATTGCGCGGGCCAATCGCCGGGTCTACCGCGCCCTGGTCGAACCACTCACGGACTCGCATCGGGCCAAGCTGGACGAGCTGTTGAAGCTCAAGGCCGGCAGCAGCATCACCTGGTTGACCTGGTTGCGGCAGGCCCCACTAAAACCGAACTCCCGGCACATGCTCGAACACATCGAGCGGCTGAAGACATTTCAGCTGGTGGATTTGCCCGAAGCTCTGGGCCGGCACATCCACCAGAACCGCCTGCTCAAGCTGGCCCGCGAGGGTGGGCAGATGACGCCCAAAGACCTCGGTAAGTTCGAGCCGCAGCGGCGCTACGCGACCCTGGCCGCCGTGGTGCTGGAGAGTACGGCGACCGTGATTGATGAGCTGGTCGATCTGCACGACCGCATCCTGGTCAAGCTGTTCAGCGGCGCGAAGCACAAGCATCAGCAGCAGTTCCAGAAGCAAGGCAAGGCGATCAACGACAAGGTGCGCCTGTACTCCAAGATCGGCCAGGCCCTGCTGGAGGCCAAGGAAAGCGGCAGCGATCCCTACGCCGCCATCGAGGCGGTGATTCCCTGGGACGAGTTCACCGAGAGCGTCAGCGAGGCCGAGCTGCTGGCCCGGCCGGAGGGCTTCGACCATCTGCACCTGGTTGGCGAGAACTTCGCCACCCTGCGCCGCTATACGCCGGCCTTGTTGGAGGTGCTGGAACTGCGCGCCGCCCCGGCTGCGCAAGGCGTGCTGGCGGCCGTGCAGACCCTGCGCGAGATGAACGCCGACAACCTGCGCAAGGTGCCGGCCGATGCGCCCACCGCCTTCATCAAGCCGCGCTGGAGGCCGCTAGTGATAACCCCGGAAGGCCTCGACCGGCGCTTCTACGAAATCTGCGCCCTGTCAGAGCTGAAGAACGCGCTGCGCTCCGGCGACATCTGGGTCAAGGGCTCGCGGCAGTTCCGCGACTTCGACGACTACCTGCTGCCGGCAGAGAGGTTCGCCGCGCTCAAGCATGCGCAGGCTCTGCCCCTGGCGATCAACCCGAACAGCAACCAGTACCTGGAAGAGCGCTTGCAGCTGCTGGACGAGCAGCTGGCCACCGTCACCCGCCTGGCCAAGGACAACGAGCTGCCCGATGCCATCCTCACCGAGTCAGGGCTGAAGATCACCCCACTGGATTCCGCGGTGCCCAATACCGCGCAGGCGCTGATCGACCAGACCAGCCAGTTGCTGCCGCGCATCAAGATCACCGAACTGCTGATGGACGTGGACGACTGGACGGGCTTCAGCCGCCACTTCACCCACCTGAAGGACGGTGCCGAGGCCAAAGACCGGACATTGCTGCTGTCAGCGATCCTGGGCGATGCGATCAACCTCGGGCTGACCAAGATGGCCGAGTCGAGCCCCGGCCTGACCTACGCCAAGCTGTCCTGGCTGCAAGCCTGGCACATCCGCGATGAAACCTATTCGGCGGCCTTGGCCGAGCTGGTCAATCACCAGTACCGCCATGCCTTCGCTGCCCATTGGGGCGACGGCACCACCTCATCCTCCGATGGCCAGCGCTTCCGCGCTGGCGGCCGGGGTGAGAGCACCGGGCACGTCAACCCGAAGTACGGCAGCGAGCCAGGACGGCTGTTCTACACCCACATCTCCGACCAATACGCGCCGTTCAGCACACGCGTGGTGAATGTCGGCGTCCGAGATTCCACCTATGTGCTCGACGGCCTGCTGTATCACGAGTCCGACCTGCGGATCGAGGAGCACTACACCGACACGGCCGGTTTCACCGATCACGTCTTCGCCCTGATGCACCTGCTGGGCTTCCGCTTCGCGCCACGCATCCGCGACCTCGGCGAAACCAAACTGTACGTGCCGCAGGGCGTGCAGGCCTACCCGACGCTGCGCCCGCTGATCGGTGGCACCCTGAACATCAAGCACGTGCGCGCTCATTGGGACGACATCCTGCGCCTGGCCAGCTCGATCAAGCAGGGCACCGTTACCGCCTCGCTGATGCTGCGCAAGCTCGGCAGCTATCCGCGTCAGAACGGCCTGGCTGTCGCCCTGCGCGAACTGGGCCGGATCGAACGCACGCTGTTCATCCTGGACTGGCTGCAAAGTGTTGAACTGCGCCGCCGCGTGCATGCCGGCCTGAACAAAGGTGAGGCGCGCAACTCGCTGGCCAGGGCGGTGTTCTTCAACCGCCTTGGGGAAATCAGGGATCGGAGCTTCGAGCAGCAGCGCTACCGGGCCAGCGGCCTCAACCTGGTGACGGCGGCTATCGTGCTGTGGAACACGGTGTACCTGGAGCGCGCCACCCAGGGGTTGGTCGAGGCCGGCAAGCCGGTGGACGGCGAGCTGCTGCAATTCCTGTCGCCGCTGGGCTGGGAGCACATCAACCTAACCGGCGATTACGTCTGGCGGCAGAGCCGCAGACTGGAAGACGGGAAGTTTCGGCCCCTACGGATGCCCGGAAAACCTTAGCGTACGATTTTTTCCGAATTCTGCGGGCTCCCCTGCATTGGAGTCCGTCGCCCGCCTGGTCATGAAGCCAGTTGTCGCCCATCGGTGCCGATCTCTTGCTGCTGCGATGTGGTCCCGAGGCGTCGCAGGCCAGCCGCCGACCCGCGCCCAGATGAGCGCTGATCGATTCGGCCGCCATGATGCGGACGACCAGTTCATGGTGGCAGCAGCCAAGCTTGCCTATGACCTGGCGCTACCCACGGAATCCGCAGGCGGCAACGTGCTGGCGATGCCTGGCCGGGAAGAGGCTTGGGTCCGTCGTCTGTTTGAGCGCGCCGTTGGCGGCTTGTATGCCGTGGTGCTCAGTCCACTCGGGTGGCATGTTCGTTGCGGCGCCACGCTGCAGTGGCAAATCTCGTCCAAGACGGAAGGTATTGATGACATCTTGCCTGCCATGCGGACCGACGTGGTGCTCGACCATGGTGGCTCGGGGCGACGTATCGTCATCGACACCAAGTTCACCTCCATCGTCACGGCAGGGTGGTATCGAGAGCAAAGCCTGCGCAGCGGCTACATCTACCAGATGTACGCCTATCTGCGGTCACAGGTTGGCTGTGGCGATCCGTTGGCAGACTCGGCAAGCGGCTTGATGGTGCACCCATCCGTTGGAACGATGATCGATGAAACGGTCGTCATCCAGGGTCATCCGCTCCGCTTTGCGACCGTGGACTTGGCAGCGAAGCCTGCAGATATTCGTGCGCAGTTGCTGCGGTGCTTCGAGGTGTCATGCTGACGCGCTCCTGGCCGCTCCCTTCCTTGAGTCGCCACACTGTTGGGCGACATGACGCCACACTGTGCGGCGGGGTGTCAGCACACTGCTGCCACATTGGGCGGAGACCTCTTAACACTGAGTTCACACACGGTCCCCACCTGTTTCGCACAAAGCAGGCGCCGGTCTTCGCGCAAGGGTTGGCACCGTCTGTCGCACATTCATGCTGGACGCACGTTCGCAAGCAGGCTGTCCCCACCGCATTCGACACATTCTTTGAGTTCGCTTCTTCGAGCTCAAAGAATGTGGCCGCTGGGCGCCAAGCCGACAGGTTTGGTGGGCAGCGGCAACTGGGGACACTGCAGAAGAAGGCTGCGTCCAGATCAGGCATCAGGTTGAATCCTTGCTGCGGCCATGGGCCGGTGTGCCGCCATGCGCGGCTGTGGGCGATACCAAATGGTCTGGAATCGCGCACCGAGCACGATGCTCGCCATGGTGGGAGGTTGAGCTGACATGGCCAACCCGCGTTCGCTGGTCTACGCGCTGTACACACACTGGGACACCGTCGAAGTCTTGGTGAGGCTGTCTCGCGAGTTTGCGGTGCTCACCACCGAACAAGTGCTGGGCTGCATCACGAAGGTGGCACCGCAGCTGGATGCCGAAGCCCAGGGTGCAGCCCTGCGCGCCATGGTGAATGCAGACATCCTCCAATCCTGCGCCCGCAGCAGCGACCTGCAGCTCAATGCCTACGTGCTGGACTTCGTGCGCGGGCTGACTCGCGAACACGAGCTCGGTCTGGCTGCCGTGCTTCAAGCACGTGTTACCGCCATCCGCGAGGCCACAGAGGCTCTCAACGAGGGCATGCAAGGTGCCGACATGGATCGGGTGCGGGGGGCAGCCAACAAGCTCGCTGAACTCTTCCGCCAGATCAGCCTGCAACTGGATCAAGACCGCCACGCACTGCTGGAACTTGCCGAAGACGCCAAGAGCGCCGACGCCAGCATGCCCATCGCCCAGCGCTACCGGCGTGTGCTGGAGGCTTACGACCAGTACGTCGAGCCGATGAACCAGATGATGGACACCGGCCCACAAGGCACGTTTTACCGTTACCTGGAAGACGCTGAGCGCTCACTGGACCTGGCCTTTGAACAGCTGACGGTTCAAGGCGGGCTGTACTCGCATCGCCTGCAGCTCAGGCAGGTGGCGCACCAGGCCAAGGAGCTGCGGCGATTCGGCCGCCTGATCGCCCAACAATGCGCCGACACGGTGCTCCCACTGCGCGAGGAAATGCGGCAACACAATGCCCTCACCAGTGCGGTCAGCCTACTGCTGGGCCAGGTGCGCAAGCGGGGTCTGCGCCGAGCCTTGTCGCGGCATGACGCAGGCACAACACTGCCCGTCTGGCGCAACGAACGCGGCTTCCGCCTGCAACTGGGCGATGAAGTCCGCGCCGTGATGGCCGCAGCGCAGCAGTACCAACCGCAGTCGGTGGCCTTCCCGCAAGATGACCCTGGCAACGCCCCGCCGCTACTGGAGCACGTGGACGAGGCAGCCATCCGGCAGCAGCTGAGAAGCAGCCTACCGGTGGACAGCCTGCTGGACTGGCTGCATACCCATCACAGTCATCTGCAGGATGGGACGCTGCTGCGGCTGTTCCATGAACTGCAGCACGAGAGCAGTTGGCAGATCGAAGCCAGCGAGCATCCTGAGACCACCACTTTGCAGGCCATCCGCGTGCTGCACCATCCTCACCGAGTGAGCATTCCGGAATGACGACGCCTCATCCACTGACGCCGCAACTGGCGCAGATGCCAGCACTGGCCGAGCTCTTCCGCTTGTTCCTGTCCGGCAAGCACCTGAACCGCATGGCCGAGCCTGCACTTTGGGCCGAGCTTGAGCAGCACGAACCGGCCTACGCAGGTCTTTTCGCAGCGCTGGGCTTTGAGCTGCGCGTGGATGCGCGAGGCTTTGCTTGGTTCCACAGCACCGACGCCAGCAGCAACATCGGCAAGGTCAGCCGTCAACTGGCACTGCTGTTCATGGTCATCTTCGACGCCCAAGCCAATGCCGGCAAAGCGCTGCAACGCTTCACCGACTGGCTCATTGATCGGGAATGGCTGGCCGAGGTGCACGAACAGCAGAAAGACCTACTGGACGCCGAAGGGCTGTCTCCCGATGGGCTGATCGATTTGCTGGGCCGCGCCTGCACGCTGGGATTTGCAGTGGCGGAGCCGGCAGGCTGGCGACTGTTGCCCGCCGTCTGCCGCTACCTGGACCACTTTGAGGGGCTGGCCGCAGCATTCCGAGATGACGACAACGAGGCGGATGCTGCCCCTGAGGAAAGCAGCGACGACGTGCTGAACGATGAGGAGATCGACTGATGCAGCACGGCTTTCAACGCCTGGTTTTGCTTGGCAGCGCGGGCTACTCCCGCGCCGAGCTGCCGCTGGATGGCGCAGTCTCCCTGGTGGCGCCCAACAACACGGGCAAGACAAGCCTGATCAATGCCCTGCAGTTCCTGCTGATCATTGACAGGCGCCGCATGGACTTTGGCGCGCACGACGTGGAGAAGAGCAGGCGGTTTTACTTCCCCAACAACAGCGCCTATGTGCTGCTGGAGGTGTCGCTGCCGGAATCCGGCACCGTGGTGCTCGGGTGCGTCGGCAAGGGCGTGAGCTTCGAGTACGAGTACTTTGCCTACGCCGGCCCGCTCAAGGTGGAAGAGTTCTGCCTGCCCGATGGCTCGCTCGTGGCACAGCCCAAGCTGGCCAGCCATCTGGCCACCCATGGGCGCCGCGTGTTCAGCTACAGCGGCAGCGAGTTCGCCGACATGGTGTACGGCGGCCGAAACCGCAAGCTGAGCGGCTCACAAGACTTCTGCGTGTTCCGCCTGGAGCACGCCAGCGATGCCAGCATCTTTCAGCGCGTGCTCACCCGAACACTGCGTTTGGACAAGCTGCGCTCCAGCGAGGTGAAGGACTACCTGCTGCAAATCTTCCGGCGCGACCTGCCCGACGCCAGCATCGACTTCAAGGCAGAGTGGGACAAGGCCTTCGCCGACCTCAACGCCGAGCGCAGTCAGTACCTGGCCGCCGAACGCCTGAAAGGCAGCCTCGCTGAACTTGAGCGCAAGCAAGATACTCGACTGACCCTGCGCGGCAAGCTGCTGTGCTGGCGGCCCATGATCGACGAAGCCCTGGGCCACTGGCAGCAGCACTTCGAATCACGACAGCAAGCCCTTCAGCACGAGCTACAGCAGTGCGATGGCGAGCTGGACCGCTTGCGAGAGCAGGATCGCCAGGCCTTGCGGGAGCAGAGCCAGTGGGAGCTGGAGCAGAAGCAACTGCGCCAGGAGCGCCAACAGCTGCAGGCATTGCAACAGCGATTCGCTCTGGTGGAAAGCCGGGCGGTTCTAGAGACTTGCCGCCGCGACGTGCAGGCCCAACGAGATGCTCTGGTGGTCCGCTTGGGCCAGGCGCAGAGCCGGCCTCTGGCATCCATCGAACGCGAACTCGCCCGCGTGGACAGAGAGCTGGCCCAGCTGACTCAGGAGATGCGCACCCAAGGCCACAACCTCTACCAGCAGCTGGCAGGCGCGTTGCCGCCCGATCAATTGGCGGCGCTGAACAAGGTGCTGGCTAGACCCGTGCTGACCTTGGGCGCCGAAGACTTCCAGCTCGATGGCCAGGCGCTCTCCAAGGCTTTGGGAGATGCCAATGGTGAGCATGCCGGCATCCCGGGTCTGCAGCTGCGCGTCGCCGCCCTGCCTGAGCAGCACCAACAGCGCGGCCTGGCCGAACTGGGCGAGCTGCTGCGGGATTTGCAGCAACAGCAGGTGCAGCTGAAGGAGCAGCTGGCGACGGCACAAGCGCTGGAACTCGTCCAACGCGAACGTGATGCCTTGGAAAAGCAGCTGGTGCAGCTGGACGCCGAATTGCGGGACTACAGCCAGATGCAGGCCCTGCAAGACAGCGACGCTGAGCGGCAAGCACGGCTTGTGACACTCGACCAGAAGCTCGCCGAGCTGGCCACCAGTTTGGCGCAATCGGCTGCCCGGCACCGGGCGCTGGATCAGCAGCGTCAACAGAGGCAGAGGGATCTGGAGTCAATCGGGCAACAGCACCGGCAGATCGAGCAACGCCGCAACCAACGCATCGATCAGGAAGGCCCGTTCACCTGGTTGTCCGACTCACCCCACCACCCCTGGTTGGCACAGCCGGAGTTCTCGCTGGACCAGCTGGCCGAACGCCTGCAGACCTATCAGGCGGACTGCCGCCAATTGCTGGAACTGGACGACCAGATCCGCCGACTGCTGGGCGAAATCCACACGGGCGGGCTCACCAAGTACCAGTTCGTCGGTGAGCCCGAGGCAGAAATCGCGCGCCTGGTGGAGTTCGCCCATCACCTGCCGCAGGAAGCCGAGGCCCTGGAAAAGAAGGTGCGGTCGGCGGTGGTGAACGTCGCGGCTTGCCTGCGCGAACTGCGCGATGGCTTGGCCGCGTTCAAGCGCCGGATGCGCGAGTTCAACCGCAAGATCAGCGGACGCCAGCTCTCCGATTTGGCGGTCTTCAAGATCGAACCCGAAGACGAAACCGCACTCGTCGAGGCCATTGAGCTGCTCATCAGCACGGCTGCCACGGTTGGCAATGGCGAGACCTTCGAACTCTTCAACCAGCAGAGCGTGCTGGATGATGACCAGCTCAACCGTGCGAAGACGCTGCTCATCGAGGAAGGCAACGCCCGCCATGGTTTGCGCGTGGCCGACCTGTTCCGCCTGCGTTTCTGGGTGGGCAAGGCGGGTCGCGAGCCGGAAGCCTTCGATGACCTCGACAGCGCCGCCTCGAACGGCACGGTGCTGATGGCCAAGCTGGTGACGGGCCTGGCCATGCTGCACCTGATGCAGGATCAGCGGCGCCCGATCCAAGGCATTTGCTATCTGGACGAAGCCCTGGCGCTGGATGCGCGCAACCAGCGCAGCCTGATCGAGACCGCTGCCGAGTTCGGCTTCTCGCTGATCTTCGCCTCCCCAGCGCCACTGACCACCGTGCGCTACTGTGTGCCCATTCATCATCGGCAGGGCAGCAACCAGATCAGCCGCTTCAGTTGGCAGATCATCGAACCCGTGGAGGCCTGATGACCGAGCAAGCCCTGCGCGCGGCGTTGCTCAAGCTGCAAGGCAAGAGCCCCTTACCCGCCAGCCAGTTCACCTCTGCACAGCGCATGGCCCTGGATCAATTTGCCCGGCAAACAGGTGCCGTGAACTGTCTGCGCCAAGGCCGAGGAGACGTGTACAGCGTTTGCGATCAGGCGGTGTTCGACGCTCACGTGTCGCAGCTCTCCCCTCAGGTGGAGCCGTCAATCGCCGAACAGCTCCCTCTGCGCGCACAGCACGTGGCCCATGCCCGCGACAGCAAGGCCCGGCGCCATCAACACGGCAGCCATTACCCGCTGCTCAAGGCGGTCGGCGACACAGTCAGCTGGCGTGAGGTCAAAAGGGGCGCGGAGTTGCCACTGAGTGCTGCCACACGCGACTTCGGTGCGGCCTCACTTTCCATTCAGTCAGATGACGCCTGGCACTCAGAGCAAGCGCTCTGGCTCGTCGAGAACCAAGCCTTGTTTGATCGCACGGACTGGCTGCCCGAAGGCACGCAGGCCACGCTGCTGTACTACGGCGGGCAGCTCGACGGCAGGCTACTGTCATGGCTGGGTCATCGCCCCCGTGCCAGCCAGGTGATCCTCTTTGCCGACTATGACGGCGTGGGCCTGAGCAACTTCGCGCGACTTCGTGAAGCGCTGGGCGATGCTTGCGATTTCTGGCTGATGCCGCAGTGGGAAAGCAAGCTGGCGCGCTATGGCAGCGTCCAGATATGGCGGGACACCTTGCGCCACTTCACCACCGCCGTAGCGCAACTACCGCCGTCCGTGC
The DNA here is from genome assembly GCF_000319775.1 of Cupriavidus sp. HMR-1. NCBI lineage: Bacteria > Pseudomonadati > Pseudomonadota > Betaproteobacteria > Burkholderiales > Burkholderiaceae > Cupriavidus > Cupriavidus sp. HMR-1. The sequence continues at coordinate 49,543 of NZ_ANKP01000234.1, read as the reverse complement.
GCGAGCTGACCGAGCAGATGCAGCACCTGGGAATGGCACTGGAGCAGGAAGCGGTCTGGCTGCCCGCGTCCTAGTCGCGTTCGTTCGGCAGTTCAGCCAGGTTTGGCTTTGCCTGGACGGGGGAAGTCGTCTTCATCGAGACGCATCGTCTCTATCTTCAATGCCAATTGGGTGGGGCTCAACCCCCTGCGCATCGCACTGCGCAAGCTCACCTCCAAAATGCGCCAGCCCAATGAGTCGCCGTTCGTGAGCACAAAGTCCTGCCCAGGTGGCGCCCCGAGGCGTTGCATGAAGCCATGGGCCAGTTCGCCAGTAGGAATCTCCTGCCCACCCTGCTCGGCGAGGCTCATGAGCGCAGAAGCGGTCGCTTGCGGGTCTTGCGTAGGGATGCCTTCCAGCGCAACGGGCAGCACGATCATTCGGTCGGGGCTGACCATCGCGGCCAAATCGTCCTGCGCAGTCGGCCCCGGCGTGAGAGACAGCCGAACCCATGCCTCGCCCCACTGCAGAAATCTTGTATGGGACATGCCCGGATGCTCATCGAGAAACAAGCATCGGGGCGCCACTGGCTCCTGAAGCAGGTTGAAAACGGTGCGCAGGTGCGCCCATTCACCTTGGTCGCTCCAGGTGTGCACCATGTCCGACCGAAGCTGCCCACCTTGAACTCCCAGGTAGTAAAGCAACGCCGTCACGCGCGCCGCAGAGATGACCTGCGGTCTGCCTTTAAGCCATGCAGACAGGTTGGCCGCGCGAATGCCGGTGGCGTCAAACACCGCTGCCAACGTGAGGCCTCGCAGACGCAAGAGCGCACCGGCCAGTATGGGGAGTTGCTCGCTGCTCAAGGCAGACATGTCGGCCTCCAAAAGAATCACAGTAAATCACTATAACCAAGGCCAATGCGGCAAGCGAGCGCTGGATCATCGCGCTTTACATTGTTATAGTAAGTTATAGTGAATCGCAAGAGGCCGCCATGACTCGTCCTAACAGCCGTCGCCCCATGAGCCGCGCCGCCTACCAAGCTCGCCTGGCCGCCTTGAAAGCCGAGCACCCATGGCTGGCCAAGCAGGTGGTGGAGCCCGCCCCTGGCCACTTGGCGGTGCTGGCCCATTTCGTGGGCCAGTGCGAGCTGCTGATGAAGCCGGCCGACTACCGCCACCTGCCGCTGTTTTGCGCCACCAACCAGCGCGACAAGCTCAGCCTGCGGGTGGAACTGGTGGGCGCCAGCATCAACAGGGACAGGGCTTTGTCGGATCTGATTGAGGCCGCCCGACATGCCGCCCAACAACATTGCCCGGTTTGCTCGGCGCCCGTGATTGGCGGCGATGCGAATGCAGGCCAGGGAGTCCGCTGTAAGCAGCATGAGTCCACCATCGGGCTCTTCGCCGAAGACCTCAAGCGCAATCACAAACTGGCGGTAGCGGCAGGGCTACTCCCGGCCACCACCAAGCCCGAGGAGTCGGTGCGTGGCGAGCCGCTCGATCCGTCCATCGACGATGCCGTACACGCGCTAGTGCAGTCGCTGCCCGACATGAAGCCACCGGCAGCGGGGCTGGATCAGCCCGCCCCGCAGGCACCTCGGGCAACACCCCAAATCGCGTTTCTGGACGCCGCAGGCCTGCGCAGCTTTGTCGAACGCCACCGCGCCAAGCCCGACGAGAAGGGCAAGCGGGCGCAGTACATCGCCGAACGCATCCGGGCTGCTGGCCACGAACGACGCAAGCTGAGTGAGCTGCCCGATGACTGGACAGAACTGATCGAAGACTTCCAGCGCGACTTTCCCAACCTCGCGGAACTGGCCGAGGTACTGCACGACCACTTCGCCCTGCATGCGATGGGCGATGGCCGTGTGGCATGGTCGCCTATCCTGCTGGTCGGCCCGGCCGGGATCGGCAAGACGGAGGCTGCCCGCTGGCTGGCTGGGCGGCTGAGCCTTCCCTTCCGTGTGATCGACATGGCCAGCACCCAATCCAGCTCACCGCTGGCGGGATCGGAATCGTTCTGGTCGAACTCGGAGCCCGGCGTGGTGTTTGAGCTGCTGGCGTACCAGCCGCTGGCCAATCCGGTGATCGTGCTGGACGAGCTCGACAAGACCGACCAGCAACGTCAGTACGACCCACTCGCGGCGCTCTATACCCTGCTGGAACCTCGCAGCGCGCGCGACTTCATCGACCTCTCGATCCGCGACTTCGCTATCGACGCCAGCCACGTGAACTGGATCGCAACGGCCAACAGCATCGAAGGCATCCCGGCGCCGCTGCTGTCGCGCATGACCGTGCTTCAGGTGCAGGCCCCAAATGCAGAACAGGTGGCTCACATCGCCCAACAAATGTACGGCCGCATGCGGGCAGAGAGCCCCTGGGGATCGGTCTTTGCGCCGAAGCTGGATGAACAGGTGGTGGAGGAGCTGAAGCGCCTGCCGCCGAGAAGCTTGGGGTTGGCACTGAAGCGCGCCCTGGGGCGCGCAGCACGGGAAGAGCGGGATCACATTCAGGTGTGCGACCTGCCGGACCTGTCTGCCGCAACTCGCAAACCGATGGGGTTCACGGCATGAGACCGCTCCAAGGCGCACGCCCCGTACGGGTGTGAGCGTTTCAGCGCAGCCGCCCTGTGTGGCCAACAACGCTGGCAGGCAGTGTGCCGGTTGAGCATGGGCGCAACTCAGAGCGTTGCGTACGAGAGACGCTGAGGGCCCGGCGCAGCACCCATCCTCGTCGGAGTGGGCGGATCGGCATGCAGCCACAGCAAGAAGATCAAAACAGAAAATTTCTTCAGCGGTCGCGCGGGAGTCGAAATGACGCCAGAAATCTAACCTTTCGACTGTTGCCGATGTGCGCAACGCCACCATTGAAAGGTTCCCCCATGTCCAAGTCCTCTGCCAAGTCCACCCCGATGACCAGCCAGGCAGCCGCTCGCATCCAATCGTCTACCGCCAAGTCCAACGGCGGTCACGTGGCAGCTGGTAGCTTCGCTGCGCGGGCACAGAGCGCCGCTGCCGCGAATCAAAGCGGCACCAAGGGCTCGAAGTAACCGGAGCTGAGCCTGGCGCCAGCGATGGCGCCAGGCCTGAAGTTGAACATGAGATACAGCAACGACAAGACGGTCTCCGCCCTGGTGCGGACACTGGTCCGCTCAGGTTGGCAGTACGTGAACGGCAAAACGCATGGCAAGCTTGTCGCGCCAAATGGCCGCAGGCTTGCGGTGCCGGGAACGCCGAGCGACTGGCGGGCCAGCCTGAATTTCCGCAGGGACATTCGCCGCATCGCCGCGACCAAGTGACCATGACAAAACTACAGCCCCCTTACCCCAGATTCGGCGAATGCGTCTCGGCCTTGGCCGGTGCAATTGACGCTAACAAGACCGGCAGTGACGTTGGACGCTTGGCCCGAGAAGGCGATTTCGACTGGGAGCGACTGGATACGGTCATTGCCGAACTACTCGTTGACAGCATTGCAACAGTCGTCGGAGATCCAACCCGCCAAATCTTTGAGCGCTGGGTTGCCGCCGTTCGGTCTGCCTACACCACGCTTGTGCTGGACGTGTCATTGGATGCCCTGGGACGCAACGATGTCCTTCCAGTATTGGTCGAGCACTTCTTTGCTCCGGCCGGCGGACAACTGCTGCGGCAAATCAGCGCCGACATCCCGGGCCCTGATTTGCAGCTTTTGCTCGCGGACAACCAGCAACCACTGCAGGTGACGCTCGAATGGCTGGATAGCGCCGTCGGGGGTCCCGTAGAGAAACTGCTGTATCCAGGAAGCACTGGATCGGCTCGGGTCGAGCAGGAAAAGGTCCGAAAGTGGCGTACCGGCACCGACATTCCATCAGCGCAAAGCATCAAGCTGTTCCACCAAAGGTTGACCGAACGCTGGAAGCCGCTCCCTGCCAGCCCTGTTTGGCTGATGATTGCTTCTGCCCTGTCGAGGCTAGAAAAGCAATCGGCGGCACCGCTGCGGTCGTTGTTGCACCTATACGTACAAGGGAGCACTCCGCCCAGGAGGCCCATTGACAAGCTGCTATCCGAGTTGGTCGTCCGCGCCGGACACGCATGGCCCGAACTCGCTGAGCCTGGCCGACAGCTTTGGCATGACCTCCGCCGCACGTCGGCAAAGCAGCCTGGCGATCAAGAGCGGACATGGCAGCAAATCGAAGCACTGGAGCGGCTGGCCACAACCAGCGACCCGGAAGGACGCACCGCTTATCACTACAGCTGGATGAAAGGCCGCTGGCATGTGCTGTCCGGGCAGTATCAGGAAGCGCTTCCGCACTACAAGAAGGCGTTCGAACAGGCGTGCTATCGAGCAGGGCACCAAGTCAAGGACATCATTTCCGAAGCGTCATGCCTGTCAGCCTTTCTACCGAAGGAACGGGTGTTCCTGAAGCAGCTCAAGCACGTGGGCATCACACTTGGGCTGTACCGCAAGCCTGAAGCGGGATCGGTTATCGAAGATTGGGAACTTGATCAGCTCGCACTGCAGCTACCACTCGAATTTCCAGCATGCGGACGATTCGCGGAATGCCAGCAAGATCTCGCAGATGAGCCCATTCAAGGATGGCTTTTCATCGACCGAGACGCTATTGCCAAATTAAAACCCGACCTCAAGACACCGAGTCGCGTACGGGCCGTGCATTCTGCAGATGGGCAGGTTCGCCGCTGGCCACAGTTACGCCTGTTTGCTTCGTTTGGGCTTGTTGAGCAAGTCGAAGCTCTGCTCGACGCGGGGGCCTCGGTAGACGACCTGGACAGCTCAAATGCATCCGCACTGCTCTGTGCACTTCAGCACGCAGAACAGACGGGGAGGCGCGAGGTACTGGACCTGCTTTTGGACAAGCCCCATCAACGTGCCACGATCAATGCGGTTACCCGGCGAAAGCAACTAACGCCATTGATGTGCGCGATCGATTTGGGGCTACCGGATGTCGTCGAGACCCTGGTCATGCAAGGAGCAGATGTTGAGCAGCGCGCGTTGACCGACAGCCAGTCACCGCTGTACTACCTGGTGAGCCGGTTGTCTGGCAGGGTGAACCCAACGCGGATGCTGGTCACTCTGACTGCGCGAATGATGCAGGAGCCAGACTTGGTGCTTCAGGACACCTTACGACGATTCGGCGTCGGAGTCGCAGGCGCCTTCGGTTCAAACTCAGCCGCTTTGCGCTCGCATCAAGAACTGGCAATTGCTGTGGCCAAGGCACTGGTTGACCAGCACGTGTCAAGGCAATCCGGTTCCAAGTTGATGCGAATCGCCGCAACACTTCTGGACGTAGGAGCCAACCCGAATGCATCTCACAAATACCCTGTTCCTGGCCGAACTCCGCTGATGCTGGCGGCTGAAAGCGACTTGCCCGAGCTGTTTGATTTGATGATCCAACGTGGTGGTGATCCACTCAGGCCAGATGCACACGGGCAAGACAGTTGGCAGATCGCGCGCGCCTTTCAGTCAAGGCGGGTGCTCAACTACCTGAGCCGAAGTTCTTGTTGACGCCAGGCCCTTGGCATTTGCGCCTCTGGGCTCGGGGCTGTGACAGTAAGCACATCGGACGATTACGGTAATTACCGTAATTACGATAGCCGTTGCTCGCCGTCAGTCCCGCTGGTGCGCCTGACTACACGCGTGGCAGAACCACGTGCGCTGCCACCGGCGCTTCGCGGCACTGTATGCCTTCGCCTGGGTACGCCAGCCCTTCATCAGCAGCCAGCCCAGCACGATGAGTCCCAAGCCGACAGCCGCTTGCTTCCAGTTGTAGCTCAGGCCCGCCAAACCGACGTACACGCACTCACGTGCCAACAACGGGCAAACCGTCATCGACATGTAGATGATGATGCCGCCTATCCCATAGGCTCCAATGAATCGCAGCGGTGATGGCGGCGCAGGTGGGGCGCAGTGCTGGGCCAACGCCGTGGACAGGGAGCCCTGGCTACTGCCTTGGACGAACTGACCATCTGAGGTGACCGCCGTGTGCGTTGCGTGGAACTGCTGCGTGCCGCCCGAATGCACAACGGCCATCGGCTGGATGTGCGTGCTGCCGCAACTCGGGCATTGCATCGACATGCTCAGCCCTCCGAACCTTCGGTGTTGACGGTGCAGGTCAGCGTGGCTTCGCCGCCCTCCATGCCCGCCGACAACACGCCGACCTTGGTCAAACGGCCATAGGTCTTACCGTCCTTACCCAGCTTCAGCGAGGCGGACTTCGCAAGTTGCTGGACCGTGATGCCGGGCAAGTAGCTGCGGTAGGTTTGCTCACCCCCGTCACGTGACACCGCTACCTTGCGGACGCGGACCCCATAGACGTTGATGGGCTCGGCGAGCGTGACCGGCGTGACGCCTTGATCTGGATTCCACCCCGACAGCTTGAGCATGGACTCAGCCAATTCAAATCGTGGACCGATGGCCGCGCAGCCCAGCGCCTGTTCGAGTTGCGCCTTGCTCTTGGCGTCCACGGGCTGCGACGCTCCGTTGCTGGAAACAAGAGGCACGGTGGGCTTGATGGGCGCATTGGTGTCATACCCCACCAACCAAATATTGGTCGGTGCGCCCGGCTGCCAGCCTGTGTCGAGCACCAGTTGCTGGACAAACCCCTGGAAGGCGAGCTGTTGCCGCTCGCTGATCGGCTGCCGGTCGGGGATGACCAGCATGGGCGGCTTGGGGCCAACGGTACGGACATTTCCGCTGTGGTCAACCGCCATCTGTTGCATGAAGAGGTGCAAATTGGCGGCATTGTTCGCTGCAAAGCTGACTGACTGACCCCAGCAGACCGAAAAGCCCGGCACTACCTCTGATTTGCTCTTGCTCCACCAAATCGTGGCGGTTGCCGACCAGCAGTCGCTCCGGGACCAGTCCGTCACCGTGACGGCCACACGGGGAAAGTGCGTCTTTGCCGTACCGTCGTAGGGATGCTTGCTGAAGATGCCGGCCAAACGCGTCGTGCGGACGCTTGGCAAGGCGGCACCTTTTTGGCGCTCAAAGTTGTCGGGGGTGGCGGTTTGAGCAGACTGGACCTGGGCGCCCAGTGAGAGCCGCACCTTGGTTGATCCGTCCGGTTGCGCTTGGGTGGTTACGCACCCTGAAAGCGTCTGAATCAGAGCCAGTACGCAGATGGATGTCATCGAGCGCTGGCTGGACGCCTTGCGATGACTGCGTGACGTCACGTAGCCTGTGGTGTGGAGTCGTCGCAAGCCTTCCATGATCTCGTTTCCCTCTCGAATGTTATCTATAGACACGTGTCAATAGTGTACATATTCGGAAGACTCGCTGTCCATGAGACCGAGTCGAAACCAGTCGTTGATCGAAGCCTTGGGGGTGGAGATCAAGGTGCGCCGCTTAGAACTCGGCTTGTCGCAGGAGGACCTGGCTGGGCGCTGTGAGTTGGATCGGCCCTACATCACCTTGATCGAGAGCGGGCGGAAGCAGCCCACCATCAGCGTGCTGCATCGGCTGGCTGGAGCTTTGGAGTGGTCGCTTGCGGAAATGTGTGGCCGCGTCGAGGTGCGCTACCAGGCAATGGCAGCGTGATTGGCACAACCTGACGTGCTGCGATGGGTAGCGTCAGAGCTTGAGCAGCACGGCGTAGGCCCCAATGGCAGCAAGAGATGCTGCGCATGCCACGGTTGCCAAGGTCACCTTGACCTTGTCGAGGATGGGTACTGGTGAGTCATCCTCATCTGATTCAGAGGATGTCGAGAAGGGCAGATACAGAAGCCCCCCCAAGCCCAGTGCGGCCAACAGGTGCGTCTTGTATGGCCAGCCCGCGTGAAACATGCCCGCCGTCAGAAGGCAAAGCCCAGCGCAGCAAGCAGCGATGATCGCCCAGGCCCGCAAACGCTCACCCTGTGAGGTGGGCGCTAAAGGTACATCGGCCGTGAGGCGCATCGACATGATGATCGCTGCCGCCATGGCAATGCCTTGTGTCGCGGCAATCACGGCAAGCTGATTCAATGCTCTCTCTCCGGCCAAAAGTAGTCAAAGGTGGATGATGCGCCGGTCGCTCCGACAGCAGCCCCCACGAACATCATGACACCGACCACCCAGCCCGCAGGGTTGCTGGCCACCGCGACAACGCCGACCGTGGCCACAGCACCACCAGCAAAGCCACCCGCAACCGTGGCGCCTTCCTTGGCCGCCTGACGAGGCTTGTCTTCAGCAGTGGCAACGTTGTAGACGGCGAACGCGAGGGTCGCCACCAAAAAAACTCGCCCCGCAGCGCCGTACAGCTTCACGCGCATGTTGACGCCATGATTGGACTTGCCTGCGCTCTCGACGATCTGCACCCAAACCTTTTCCTTCTGCACGGAGGTCAGCGACTCGAACGGCCTCCCGAACATTTCATTGGCCTTCAGGCTCTGCATGTAGTCCAGTGGTCGTCCGGATGCTTTCATGTCTTTTGACAAGGCCAGGCCGAAGTCGGTGAGCTTTGCGCGTGTCAGCTCCATGATTTGATTGCGGATAGCATTCGCCGTCCTGGCCGCTTCGTGCGGGGTGATCTTGCCCTCTTTCACGAGCTGAATCAGTTCTGCCCTGGCGGCGGCTGTCTTGCGGGTGTAGTCGGCGCGCGCAGATGGGTCTTTGATGATGCTCTCGGCAAACGCAGCAGAGGCCGCTTCCATGCCCTGAAGTGCCATGGCAAGCTCGTTGCCTTGTGCCTGCGCTGGCCTCGTGTCGCTCTTGACTGTGGACTGAGATTTTTGGGTCGTGATGACCCTGAGTGCTGGGCCGTTAGCCATCGATTGCTTCCCCGAGGATTTCACAAGTCACTTCGGCAGCGAAGCTGCCTGTGGGGATCGCGGAGGTTTGCCCCTTCTCATCGGTCACGCCCTCAATGACGTGCCCCCTCCAACGCAGACGGTACGGCTGCTTGGCCAAGGGCATGTCGGTCAAATCGCATCTCAGCACAAAGCGATGGTCGAACAAGGCCTGGATCGCTTCGTTGGCGGCTTGGGCAGCCGCTGCACCCGAGCTGGCCGTCACGGCCTGAGCCCCATGGCTTGTGTTTGATGAGCCACCGCCGTCACCCACACGAGAGACAACCTGGCTGGAGATCAGCACAGCGCCACATGCGCACAGATCGCCGTGTCGAGCCACTGGGGCGCCATCCACGATCATGGTCGGGTCACCCGTCACGATAACGGTGGTGCCATGGCCCTTCTTTGGGCAAGTGACTTGGTCACCGACGCGTGCCAAGCGCTTGCCGTGGGTGTCTGTGGTTTGCGTGGACCCGATGACCACACCACCATGGCTGGTCTTGTCACCGATCACGATGAATGGCCTCATTGCTTCCCCTGTAACTTTTGGGAAGCAAATCTAGCAGGCCCGACGACAGCCTCAAGGTCTCACCGAGTAACAAAGCGTTGCCTGACTGCTGCCATCTCGCTGTCTTGTGGCTTGTCCACAGAAGTGGCGCCCCCACTACCAGTTGAGCTACCTGAACGCTATCAGAAGCCCTATCTGTACAGAGCAGGGGCGATCTATCGAACAAGCCCGGGGTGATCTATCGAGGAAAGCCTGCGGTCAGCAGGGGTGATCTATCGAAATCTGGCAGGGGCGATTTATCGTGGACAACTCCGGCTGTCCACGACCTTGTCCACATCAACCGAGCTTCTTGGCCAGGTCCTCAGCGCGAGGGTGGTAGTAGCGCTTGAGCATGCGCAGGTCTTTGTGGCCGGTGACCGCCGACAGCTCCAGGACGTTCGTCAGCTTCTCGGCCAAGCGCGATGCCGCCTCGTGGCGTGTGTCGTGAAAATGAACGTCTTCAAGAAAGCCCGCAGCAGGGCGGCGCTTGGCTTGTTTGCAGTCGGCACGGTATTGCTCTTGAGCGCGCTCAATGGCTCGGGCAAAGCCCTTGCGCAATGCCAATGCAGTGGTTGGAAAGACAGGGCCCGTCCTTTGGGGGTCTTCGATGTCACTGTCCTCTTCGTCAACCTCTGGCAGAGGCAGCGCCTGAAGGATGGCGACGGCCCGCGTGGACAAGGGTACTGTTCTGGGATCACCGTTCTTGGTGTCGGGCAAGTGGGCGGTCTGGCGCTTGAGATCCACGTTTTCCCACGTGAGCGACAGCAGCTCACCACGTCGCATGGCAGTTTCGATGGCCAGTTTGACCAATGGCAGCAGCCAGGGGTTGCGGGCGCCCTTGCTGAACGTGCCATCGGCCAAGCGCTCACCACCTGTCAGGGCGGCCAGGAGGTAGGTTTCTTCCTCGGCTGAAAACCGGCGATCACGAGCCCGCGCCTTCTCGGGGCGCTTGATCAGTGGGATCGGGTTTTCAACATGCACGCCCCATTCGCGACGGGCATGGTTGAAGACGGCAGACAGCACATCAATCTCGCGATTGACGGTAGCGCCACCGACCTGCTTGAGTCGCCGGTCGCGCCAACTGGCCACGGCAGTGCTGGTGACCGCCGACATCTTGAGCTTGGGCAGGGTCGCGTCTTTCATGATGACGTCGATCTTCACGGACTCGATGTCGGCCGATTTCTTGGACGGCGTGACCTCCGTTTGATAGCGGCGCAGAATGGCTCCGAGGGTGTTCTTCTCAGCCTCGCGCCGATCCACCACACCGCCCGTGTCGGCGGCACGCTCCAGCTCACGAACCCACTTCTCGGCGTCCTCTTTGTAGGAGAAGGTGCGTGACTGTGCGGGGTAGCCCTTGCGCCGCACCTTGGCTTGCCACTGCAATTCGCCGCGTTTCGTGATCGTGCCCATGTCTCTTGTGTCCCAAATTTGTCCCAATTAATGCTGGGACAGCTTATAACACCAGTGGATACAGGGCAAGTGCCTAGCGTTCGGGACGTAGAGGCCGGAGGTTCGAATCCTCTCACCCCGACCAGATTTCAAAAAAGCCGGATCCTCGCATGTGGATCCGGCTTTTTGCTTTGTGGCCCACCCCGGCCACGGCACCCTCCACGGCGCCCTTTTTCGCGTCGATTCCCCCGCCCCGCGCAAGTAGGGTTGCGCCGCTGTCGCACAAACGCCAACGCGCGCGCAACCGAGCTTTACAAAAAGTGACCCCAGCGGCAAACTGCCCCGGTCCGGGACACATGCCCCCGCCGATCCCGCCGCAGTCAACCGCGCCGCCGTTCACCAGCCCGAACGCGCGCACCTTGCACAGTATTTCGCCATGACACTAGGCCTCGCGCTTGCCCAGAGCCGGCGGATCGCGCCGGCTCTGCTTGCCCAGTTGGAGCAATCGGCCCGGGAAAAGAAGACGCAGCTGATCGACGAGATCATTGGCAGCGGCACCATGTCCGCCCATGACGTCGCCGTGTTCGCCGCCGACAAGTACCAGCTCCCGCTGCTCGACCTCTCCGAATACAACCTCAGCCGCGTGCCGTCGGCACTCTCGGGCAACCGCGAGTTCCATGCGCACCGGCTCCTGCCGCTGGGCCGTCGGGAAAACCGCCTGATCGTCGCGATGTCCGATCCCGCCAACCAGGCCGGCGTCGAGGTGATCCGCCAGAAGTTCAGCCTGCCCGTGGAAACGGTCGTCGTCGAACACGACAAGCTGATGAAGCATGTCCGATCCGCCGGCGAGGCACTTGGCACGCTCAAGAACGCCCTGCCGACGCCCACGGCTCAGAAGATGATCGACTATGACCCGGTGGCCGCCGCAAGCGCGCGCAAGGTCCCCGGCGCCAACGACATCGACGACGCGCCGGTGGTGCGCTTCCTGCAGAAGCTGCTGACGGAAGCCTTCCATCGCGGCGCGTCGGACCTTCACTTCGAACCGTTCGAGTTCTTCTACCGCATTCGCTTCCGCGTGGACGGCGTGCTGCAGGAAGTCGCGCGGCCACCGCTCGATATCCGCGACAAGATCGCCACGCGCATCAAGGTGCTGTCGCGCCTGGACATCTCGGAAAAGCGCGTGCCGCAGGACGGCCGGATGAAGCTGCTGATCTCGATGCCAAAAGACAAGGACGGCAAGGAGACCGTCGACAAGGCGATCGACTTCCGCGTCTCCACGCTGCCCACGTTGTTCGGCGAAAAGATCGTGATGCGGATTCTCGATTCGTCGTCCGACAAGCTCGACATCGACCAACTCGGCTACGAGCCGCAGCAGAAGGCACTGCTGCAGGAAGTGATCAAGCGGCCGTACGGAATGGTGCTGGTGACTGGCCCGACCGGCAGCGGCAAGACTGTGTCGCTCTATACGTTCCTGAACATGCTGAACCAGGGCGACATCAATATCTCCACGGCGGAGGATCCGGCCGAAATCCAGTTGCCCGGCATCAATCAGGTCAACGTGAACGACAAGGCCGGCCTGACCTTCGCCGCCGCGCTGAAATCGTTCCTGCGCCAGGATCCCGACGTGATCATGGTCGGCGAAATTCGTGACCTCGAGACGGCCGACATCTCCATCAAGGCCGCGCAGACCGGTCACCTGGTACTGTCCACGCTGCACACGAACGACGCGCCGACCACGCTGACACGCCTGATGAATATGGGCGTGGCACCGTTCAACATCGCCTCGTCGGTCCTGCTGATCACCGCGCAGCGTCTGGCGCGCCGGCTTTGCACCTGCAAGCGCGAGGGCGACCTGGCGCCGCAGGTGCTGATCGACGCAGGCTTCCAGGAATCAGACCTCGACGGCACATGGAAGCCCTATCACCCGGTGGGCTGCGACCGATGCAGCGGTAGCGGCTACAAGGGGCGATGCGGTATCTACCAGGTCATGCCGATTACCGAAACCATTCAACAGATCATCCTGTCGCACGGCACGGCATTGCAGATTGCCGAACAGGCGCGCAAGGAAGGCGTGCTATCGTTGCGGGAAGCTGGCCTGCTCAAGGTCAAACAGGGCGTCACGTCACTCGAAGAAGTGCTGGCGACCACGAACACGTAAAACAAAGAACAAGTCTCAGGGGTCAAATCATGGCGACGCGCGCACCAGCGGCGGGCGCCCGGACGGCAGCGCCGTCTCGGGCGAAATCAGGGCGGAAGGCACCCACGCAGTACATCTTCGAGTGGGAAGCCAAGGACCGAAAAGGCAAGTCGTTCAAGGGCGAACAACGCGCCGAGAGCCAGTCCGAGGTCACCGCCTCGCTGCGCAAGCAGGGGCTGACCGTCGTCAAGATGAAGAAGCGCAAGGGCGCGCGCGGCAAGAAGATTACCGAGAAGGACATCGCCTACTTCACGCGCCAGCTCTCGACCATGCTCAAGGCGGGTGTGCCGCTGCTGCAGTCGATCGACATCATCGCGCGCGGCCACGCCAACCCGAACTTCACCCAGCTGCTCACTGTCATCCGCTCGGACATCGAATCGGGTAGCAGCATGGCCACGGCGTTCCGCCGACATCCGCAGTACTTCGATACGCTCTACTGCAACCTGATTGACGCTGGCGAACAAGGCGGTATTCTCGATGCACTGCTCGAACGGCTGTCTCTCTATATGGAGAAGAGCATCGCGCTGAAGAGCCAGATCAAGTCCGCGATGATCTACCCGATCGCCGTGCTGTCCGTGGCCTTTGCCGTGACGGTGATCCTGATGCTGTTCGTGATCCCGGCCTTCAAGGGCGTGTTCTCGAGCTTTGGCGCCTCGCTACCGGCGCCCACGATGGTCGTGATCAACATCTCCGACTTTTTCGTGCAGTACTGGTATCTCGTTATCGGCGCGCCAGTCTTCTCGATCATTGGCTATTTCCGCGCCCGCAAGAAGTCGGAGAAGGTGCAGCGCTGGCACGACAAGGTTCTGCTCAAGCTGCCGATCTTCGGCAGCCTGTTCCGCAAGGCGGTGGTCGCACGCTGGACGCGCACGCTGGCCACGATGTTCGCGGCAGGCACACCGCTGGTGGAGTCGATGGAATCGGTAGCAGGGGCCGCCGGCAACTGGATGTACTACGATGCCACGCGCGAAATCGAGCAGTCTGTGCGTATCGGCACCAGCCTGACCAACGCCATGCAGGCCACCCATGTGTTCGACAATATGGTGCTGCAGATGACTCAGATCGGCGAGGAGTCGGGCGCGCTGGACAGCATGCTGCTCAAGGTCGCCGAGTTCTACGAGCGCGAGGTCGACGACGCCGTGGCCGCCATCTCGAGCCTGATCGAGCCGCTGATCATCGTGGTGCTTGGCGTGCTGATCGGCGGCATGGTCATCGCCATGTATCTGCCGATCTTCAAGCTGGGCCAAGTGGTGTAACGCCGGGTGATGTAACGCATGCAAGCTGTCCTGTCATCGCTGGCGGCGTTGCCGCCAGCTTTCCTTATTGTCGCGGCAGGGGTCGTTGGCCTGATGGTCGGCAGTTTCCTCAACGTGGTGATCCATCGTCTGCCTAAGATGATGGAGTACGACGAGGCCAACTACATCGCGGAAATCCGCGATGAACCGTTGCCGCACCCAGAGCGCTATAACCTGATGGTGCCGCGATCCGCGTGCCCGAAGTGCGGCCACCAGATCGCCCCCTGGGAGAACATCCCCGTCATCAGCTACCTGTTCCTGCGTGGCCGCTGCAAGGCCTGCAAGACGCCGATCGGCATCCGCTATCCGCTCGTCGAACTGGTCACGGCGACGCTCAGCGGCCTGGCGATGTGGCACTTCGGTCCAACGGCGCAGGCGCTGGCTGCGATCGCGATGATCTGGGCGCTGGTCGCGTTGTTCATGATTGATGCCGACACCCAGCTTCTGCCAGACCAGATTACGCTGCCGCTGCTATGGCTGGGCCTGCTGCTGAACCTGCAGGGCCTGTTCGCGCCACTGGCGGATGCCGTCATCGGCGCTGCGGCGGGCTACCTGCTGCTGTGGAGCGTCTACTGGCTCTACAAGCTTGTGCGGGGCCGCGAGGGAATGGGCCACGGCGATTTCAAGTTGATGGCGGCGCTTGGCGCATGGTTCGGCTGGCAGGCACTGCCCGCCCTGATCCTGATGTCGTCGGTGGTCGGCGCCGTGCTTGGCGGCGCGATGCTGATCTTCCACCGCAAGAGTAGCGACACGACCTTCCCGTTTGGCCCGTACATTGTCGGCGCCGGGCTGATTGTCCTGTTCTTTGGCGCCGATGTAGTACCGCTGACGCTGGTGGCCGGACACTAGCCGACAACCGGCAGTTGCACGCAAAGCTGGTATCGTTGGCGACATTCACGACTGACTGACACCCTGTTCCATGCTGGAAATCGGACTGACCGGCGGCATCGGCTCCGGCAAGACCCGCGTCGCGGACATGTTCGCCGCGCGCGGCGCCGCGCTGATCGATACCGACATCATCGCCCACGAGATCACCGCGCCGGGCGGCCCCGCCATCGCGCCGCTCGTCGCGGCATTCGGGCCCGGATGCCTGCGCCAGGATGGGGCGATGGATCGCGACGCGATGCGGGCGCTCGTCTTCTCCGACCCATCGGCCAAGACCCGGCTCGAGGGCATCACCCATCCGCTGATTCGCCAGGTCACCGAGGCGCGGGCCACCGCCATCCGCGAAGCGGGCCACAACCCGTATCTGATCTACGTGGTACCCCTGCTCGTCGAATCGAGTACCTGGCGCGCGCGGGTCGGCCGCGTGCTCGTAGTCGATTGCCAGGAGGAAACCCAGATCTCCCGCGTGATGACCCGCAATGGATTCACGCGCGATCAGGTACTGGCGATCATGCGGCGACAGGCCACACGCGCCGAACGCATGGCCGTGGCCGACGACCTGATCGACAACGACGGGCCACCCGAAGCGCTGGACGCGCAAGTCGCGAAGCTCGATGCGCTATATCGCTCGCTTTCGGATACATCTGGAAACACATCCGAAAACGCGGCGCATCCGTGACATCCCCCATGCCCGATAGGGGCAGATTCGATTTGTCCTCGGGCCCTGACTCGCATAGAATGCGCTGAAACATGCCGGCAAATATGCGCGGTGTGACGAGTTCCGGCCAGGAACTCCACCCAGGCGCGAGTTGTCTTTGCATGGGCGAAAGCGGCACGGACAGCGCCAAAGCGCCTTCCCGACTGAAACAACCGCCAACCGGCGCGCAGCACGGACACCGACTTGATCCTGTACGAATATCCTTTCAACGAACGCATCAGGACACTCCTGCGCCTGGAGGACCTGTTCGATCGGCTGGATTATTTCCTCGGGCAGGAACATCCGCTTCAGCATCACGTCGCCATCACCACGATTTTCGAGATCATCGACGTGGCGGGACGTGCCGACCTCAAGACCGACCTGATCAAGGAACTCGAGCGCCAGCGCCAGGCCCTGGCGCCGCTGCGCTCCAATCCGCAGATTGATCAGGATGCGCTGGTCGCGGTGATCACCGAAATCGAGCAAGGCATTGCGGCGCTCAGCCAGACTGTCGGCAAGGCCGGCCAGTTGCTGGCCGACAATGAATGGCTGACCAGCATCCGCAGCCGCGCGATCATCCCCGGTGGCACCTGCGAGTTCGATCTGCCGGCGTACTACGCCTGGCAGCATCGCGACGCCGATGATCGCCGCGCCGACATCCTCAAATGGGCACGCCCACTAGCCTCGCTGCGCATGGGCGCTGGCATCGTGCTGCGCCTGCTGCGCGAGTCCGGCCAGAGCGGCAAGGTCATTGCCACCGGTGGCAGCTATCAGCAGATGCTGTCTGGCCGCAGCTACCAACTCATGCAGGTGTACCTGGACGAATCGCTGCTGGCCTTCATCCCCGAGATGAGCGCCAACAAGTACATGCTCTGGGTACGGTTCACGCAGCAGGATGGCGACATGCGACCCCGATCGGTGGATGCCGATATCCCCTTCCTGCTGAAGCTCTGTAATTTCTGAAGTCTCCGATGCCAGCCGTCGTCAAATGCCCCACCTGCGGCAAGGAAGTTGCCTGGGTGCCGGATAACAAGTTCCGTCCGTTCTGCTCGGAACGCTGCAAGCAGATCGACCTGGGCGCCTGGGCGTCCGAGAAGTATGTGATCGGTGGCAAGCCGGGCGAGACGCCGTCGCCGGACCTGCCGGAAGACGCCGAAGACTGATCGGATCGCTGCGCCCCTCTCACGCCAGGCGAAAGAGGGGAACCTGCGATAGCCGCGATATTGCCGAGTGCTACGGCCGGCCGGGCTAACGCGCAGCCAGCACCCGACGGCTGAATCCCACGCAGACCAGCACGAACACGGCCAGTCCCAGCCACTGCGCCGTAGTGCCAAACCCCTCGCCCACCAGTGCCAGCGGCGCCTCCTTGCCCGAGAGGCCGATCACCGCGGCCAGCGCAACGCCGACCAGGCTTTCACCCACGATCAGGCCCGAAGCAAGCAGCGTCCCGCGCCGCTCGGCATGGGCCAGCACCGTGGGCACATCGTCGCCACGCGCCTCGGCGCGCTTGCGCTCCGTGCGCAGCAACCACCACGACAACACCGCGCCCACCACCAGCGCTGAACTGATCGTCGGCGGCAGGTAGATGCCGATGCCGACTGCCAGTACGGGCAGCCGCGCCACGCCACCGCGATGGCGCAGCACTTCGTCAATCGCGATCAACACAACACCCAGCGCCACGCCAATCAGGATCATTGTCCAGTTGAGCTTGTGCGTGAAGATGCCCGTAGCGATCGCGGTCATCAACGTGGCCTGCGGAGCGGCCAGCGCCTGATTCGGGTCCATGTCGGCCCGGGGCAAGGCGCCGGCAAAGCCGTACGCGTGATAGAGCAGTTCGAGCACCGGCGGAATCACGGCGGCACCCACGGCGCAGCCGATCAGCAGCGCCACCTGTTGGCGCCACGGTGTGGCGCCAACCAGCCAGCCAGTCTTGAGATCCTGCAGGTTGTCATTCGAGATCGAGGCCACCGCCACGACAGCCGAGGTCGTGAAGATCGCCAGCGCAATCGCGTACTTGCCGCCCTCGGGCGCGTCGAGCAGGCCGTCCAGCGTGCCGATGCCAAGTATCAGCAGCGACACCAGGATCACAGCGATGATGCCGATGCCCGAGATCGGGCTGGCTGACGACCCCACCAGACCAGCCATATAGCCACATGCGGCAGCCACCAGGAAGCCGAACACGAAGGCGAACAGCACGGCACAGCCAACCAGACGCCAGGTGGCGCCGGTATCGAGCGGCGCCGGGGCCAGGAAGTATCCAAACGTCACTGCCAGCACCACCAGCAGGACCAGCGTGAGGGCGCCGATCCAGGCCATCGGCAAGTCGCGTTGCGTGCGCGGCACCGCGCCACCCGCCCCCGGCGCGCCGGCACGGAGGGCACCCATCGATGCACGCACGCCTTCCACCATCGGCTTGAACAGCGTGCCGAGCGTCCAGATCGCCGCGATACCGATCGTGCCCGCGCCGATGAAGCGCGCCTGCGTGCTCCACACGGCGGTACCGAAGCTGGACAGTGTGGCCCCCGCCGGCATCGGTGTGATGGCGGTCAGCCACGGTACCGCGATGCCCCAGGTCAGGAACAGGCCCAGCAGCATGGCCAGCCCGCCGACGATGCCGACCAGATAGCCGGCGCCCACCAGCGCGAGCGAGAAACCCGTCGAGAGGCGCACCACGGATGCGCCAACGGCCAGCCAGGCATTCGCCCCTTCGGCCAGAACCCGGAAACCACCCGCGGCAACGCTGAACAGGCCCGCAGCAACGCCACCTGCAACGAGGTCACCAAGCCCGGTCTCCTGTTTTCCATTGCCCTTATCCTGGCTCGCGCTCCCCACTCGCAGGATCTCGGCGGCGGCCACCCCTTCCGGATACGGCAGATCGCTGTGCACCACCATCGCGTGGCGTAGCGGGATGCTAAAGATCACACCGAGCATGCCACCCGCCGCGCAGATCGCCAGCGTCTGCCAGAACGGGAATCCCTGCCAGTGCCCCAGCATGACCAGGCCCGGCAGGATGAAGATGATCGACGACAGCGTGCCAGCCGCGGACGCCTGCGTCTGCACCATGTTGTTCTCGAGGATGTTCGCGCCCGGAAACAGCCGCAGCACGGCCATCGAGATCACGGCAGCGGGAATCGCCGAGGAGAACGTCAGGCCGACCTTGAGGCCGAGGTAGATATTGGAGGCGGTGAACACCACCGTGATCAGGGCGCCGAGGATGATGCCCCGCAGCGTCAGTTCGGGCAGAGAAACAGCGTCATCGATACGATCGACACGTTGCATTGAGCCTCCTGTGAGTGGTCTAAAAAAATTGCCCGGCAGGAGCCGGGCACCGATTTCAGCTTGCGCGGGATTCTTCCGCCAGCCAGTCGACGACTGGGATCGTCGCCGGCAGGAGCGGCCCCACCGACACAGGCACTGTCTGCCAGGAGAATGCCTGGCCCTCCCGTCCGACCGGATCGCCGCGCCATTCCGTGATCTTGCGGAAATACAGGCGCACATAGGCATGAGGGTAATCATGCTCCAGCGTGTGCCAGTGTTCGCTCCTCACGATGTCGAGGCCGAGTTCTTCGTGCAGCTCGCGCGCCAGGGCCGCCTCAACCGATTCGCCGGGCTCGAGCTTGCCGCCCGGAAATTCCCAGTAGCCCTCGTACGGCTTGCCTGCCGGACGCTGCGCCAGCAGAAACTTGCCGTCCGCCTGGATCATCACGCCAACCGCCACTTCCGTGACCTTGCGCGTCTGCCCGTCGGCGGACTTCACCGTGTCCACCTGACCGCTCATGCCTTGCTGCCTGAATCAGTCGCGGGATCAGCCACGAACGGCTTGCCATGCTTGCCGCCCCAGTCGCGCGCGAACTGCCACGCCACGCGCCCGGAGCGCGAGCCGCGCTCGAGAGCCCAAACCAGCGCATCGCCGCGTGCGGCCTCGATATCGGCGGGCGTGCAGCCAAAGTGTCCGAGCCAGTGACCAACGATGGCCAGGTACTCGTCCTGCTTCGGCGGGTAGAACGACAGCCACAAGCCAAAGCGCTCGGACAGCGAGATCTTCTCCTCCACCACTTCTCCCGGATGGATTTCGCCATCGGAGGTGTGCTGGTAGGTCTCGTTGTCCTTCATGTACTCGGGCAGCAGATGCCGGCGGTTCGACGTCGCATAGATCAGCACGTTGTCTGACTGCGCGGCCACCGAGCCGTCCAACGCCGACTTGAGCGACTTGTAGCCGGATTCGCCGTCCTCGAACGACAAGTCGTCGCAGAAAATCGCGAAGCGCTCGGGGCGCTGCGCAAGCTGCTCGACGATGTCTCCGAGATCGCCCAGATCATCCTTGTCTACTTCCACCAGGCGCAGCCCGTCGTTCACGAATGCATTCAGGCAAGCCTTGATCAGCGACGACTTGCCGGTGCCACGCGCGCCGGTCAGCAGCACGTTGTTGGCCGGCAGCCGGTTCACGAACTGGCGGGTATTGGCGACGATCGCGTCTTTCTGGCGATCGATGTTCTTCAGATCGCCCAGATGGATCGGCGGCAGTTGCCGGATCGCCTGCAGATAGCCGATGTTGCCGAACAGGCTCTGGCGCTTGCGCCAGCGGAACGCTACCGCCTCCTTCCAGTCCGCGTCGGTCAGTTCCGGCGGCAGCCATTGTTCAAGTCGGGCAAGGAAGCCATCGAGGCGGGCAGCGAGGTCAGACATGGGGCGAGTCTTCCAGAATTACGAACTTACGAACGATAGTCGGCGTTGATCGACACGTAGTCATGCGACAGGTCGCAGGTCCACACGGTCGCTTCGGCGTCGCCACGGCCCAGCGCGATGCGCACCGTGATCTCCGCCTGCTTCATCACGCGCTGACCGTCTTCCTCGCGATACTCGGGGTTGCGGCCGCCGTCACGCGCGACCCACACGTCATCGAGCCACAGGTTCACGCGATCGACGTCGAGGTCGTTGACGCCGGCATAGCCGATAGCGGCGAGGATACGGCCGAGGTTGGGGTCCGAGGCATAGAACGCCGTTTTCACCAGCGGCGAATGGGCCACGGCGTAGGCGATCTGGCGGCACTCGGCCACATTCTTGCCCCCTTCCACACGGATCGTCATCAGCTTGGTGGCGCCTTCGCCATCGCGCACGATCGCCTGCGCGAGTTCCTGAGCCAGCGCCGTCACGGCATCACGCAGCGCCTCGAACGCGGCACCCTCGGCGCGATCGATCGTCACGCCGGCCTTGCCGGAAGCGATCAGCACGAACGAGTCGTTGGTCGACGTATCGCCGTCGATCGTGATGCTGTTGAACGAGTGATCGGCGGCGTGCGACACCAGCTTCTGCAACACCGGTTGCGCCACGGCGGCATCGGTGGCGATGAAGCCGAGCATCGTCGCCATGTTCGGGCGGATCATGCCGGCGCCCTTGCTGATGCCGGAGAGCGTCACGGTCTTGCCATCGATCTGCACCGTGCGCGAGGCGGCCTTCGGCTGCGTGTCGGTGGTCATGATCGATTCCGCGGCGGCCAGCCAGTTATCGGCACGTGCGTTGGCGATAGCCGTCGGCAGTGCGGCGGTCAGGCGGTCGACCGGAAGCTGTTCCAGGATCACGCCGGTCGAGAACGGCAGCACCTGGTTCGACTGGATGGCCAGTGCCTTGGCCAGCGCATCGCACGTGGCGCGCGCGGCGGCCAGACCCGGTTCCCCGGTGCCGGCGTTGGCATTGCCAGTGTTCACCACGATGGCACGAATGCCAGCGCCCGCGGCGAGATGCTCGCGGCAAACCTGCACTGGCGCCGCGCAGAACCGGTTCTGCGTGAACACGCCCGCCACCGTGCTGCCTTCGGCCACGCGGACCACGAGCACGTCCTTGCGATTGGCCTTGCGGATACCGGCTTCGGCCCAGCCAAGCTCGACGCCGGCGACGGATTTCAAGTTTTCTGCCTGGGGCAGGGGCAGGTTCACTGGCATGGTGATTTCCTCAAATTCTCTGATGCACCTGACGAACATGCCCGCTTGACGCAGGGTTCAAGCGGGCATGTGCTGGATGGTTTGGTGATGCGCGCCGCGCGCGCCTATCACCGACCGCGACGGACTGGCTTCAGCTCAGCTTGCCGTGGCACTGCTTGAACTTCTTGCCCGAACCGCACGGGCACGGGTCGTTGCGGCCAACCTTGGGCATGCCGGCCAGCGCCGCTTCGCCGCCCATCGCGGCCAGCGCCGCGGCGGCCGTGTTGCTGCGTGCCGGCTCTGCCTGCTCCACAGGCTCGGCGCCCTCGGCGAACTCGTCGTGCTTGTATTGCACGTTCTCGAGGTGCGCCAGACCCTCTTCGATCTGCTCCGAAGCCTGTTCGAGTTCCTCGGGCGATTGGATATGCACGTTGAACACCACGCGCGTGACTTCGCTCTTGATCACGTCCAGCAGGCGCGCGAACAGTTCGAACGATTCGCGCTTGTACTCCTGCTTCGGATCCTTCTGCGCATAGCCACGCAGGTGGATGCCCTGACGCAGATGATCCAGCGCGGCCAGGTGCTCGCGCCAGTGCGTGTCGATGCTTTGCAGCATGACCGAGCGCTCGAAGCCGGCGAACGACTCGCGGCCCACTTGCGCCACCTTGGCGTCGTAGTGCTCGCGCGCTGCCTTCAGGATCATGTCCAGCAGCTCTTCATCCTCGATGCTCTGCGCGCCTTCGATGGTCTTCGCCAGCGGCAGCTCCAGACCCCAGTCGTCACGCAGGCGCTGCTCCAGGCCAGCGATGTCCCACTGCTCTTCCATGCTCTCGGCGGGCACGTACTCGCGGAACACCTCGACCAGCACGCTCTCGCGCAGGTTCGCCACCATGTCGCCGACGTCCTGCGATTCGAGTACGTCGTTGCGGAGCTTGTAGATTTCCTTGCGCTGGTCGTTGGCAACGTCGTCGTACTGCAGCAGTTGCTTGCGGATGTCGAAGTTGCGGCCTTCGACCTTGCGCTGCGCGGATTCGATCGAGCGCGTGACAATACCGGCTTCGATCGGCTCGCCTTCAGGCATCTTCAGGCGCTCCATGATCGCGCGCACGCGGTCGCCGGCGAAGATACGCAGGAGCTGGTCGTCGAGCGACAGATAGAAGCGCGACGAACCCGGGTCGCCCTGACGGCCGGCACGGCCGCGCAGCTGGTTGTCGATCCGGCGCGACTCGTGTCGCTCGGTGCCGACGATATGCAGGCCGCCAGCCGCCTTGACCTGGTCGTGCAGCGATTGCCACTCATCCTTGAGCTTGGCGATGCGCTCGGCCTTCTCGGCATCCGCCAGGTTGGCATCGGCTTCAATAAAACCGGCTTGCTTCTCGACGTTGCCGCCCAGCACGATGTCGGTACCGCGACCGGCCATGTTGGTGGCGATCGTGATCATCTTGGGCCGACCGGCCTGCGCCACGATCTCGGCTTCACGCGCGTGCTGCTTGGCGTTCAGCACTTGGTGCGGCAGCTTTTCCTTGTTCAGCAGGTCCGACAGATACTCGGACGTTTCGATCGACGTCGTGCCCACCAGCACCGGCTGGCCTCGGTCGTAGCAGTCGCGGATATCGCGCACCACGGCGTCGTAGCGTTCCTTCGACGTCTTGTAGATCTGATCCTGCAGGTCCTTGCGCTGGGCCTGACGGTTGGTCGGGATCACCACGACCTCGAGGCCGTAGATTTCCTGGAATTCGTAGGCTTCCGTGTCGGCCGTACCGGTCATGCCGGCCAGCTTCTCGTACATGCGGAAGTAGTTCTGGAACGTGATGGTTGCCAGCGTCTGGTTTTCCTGCTGGACGGTCACGCCTTCCTTGGCTTCCACGGCCTGGTGCAGGCCATCGGACCAGCGGCGGCCCGTCATCAGGCGGCCCGTGAATTCGTCGACGATGATGACCTCGTCGTTCTGCACCACGTAGTGCTGGTCGCGATGGAACAGGCTCTGCGCGCGCAGGGCGGCGTACAGGTGGTGCATCAGCGTAATGTTCTGAGGCGCGTAGAGCGATTCGCCCTCGCTGATCAGGCCGAGCTGGGACAGGATCTGCTCGGCCTTCTCGTGGCCGGCCTCGGTCAGGTAGACCTGATGGCCCTTCTCGTCCACGTAGTAGTCGCCCGGCTTCTCGACGCCGGTACCGTCGGCCTTCTCCTCGCCGATCTGGCGCTCGAGCAGCTTCGGAATGCCGTTCATGCGCTGATAAAGATCGGTCTGGTTCTCGGCCTGGCCCGAGATGATCAGCGGCGTGCGCGCCTCGTCGATCAGGATCGAGTCCACTTCGTCGACGATCGCGTAGTGCAGCGGACGCTGCACGCGCTGCGACGGGTCATAGACCATGTTGTCGCGCAGATAGTCGAAGCCGAACTCGTTGTTGGTGCCGTACGTGATGTCCGCGTTGTACGCGATCTGCTTCTGATCGTGTGGCATCTGCGACAGGTTCACGCCCACCGACAGGCCCAGGAAGTTATACAGGCGCCCCATCCACTCGGCGTCGCGCTGCGCCAGGTAGTCGTTGACCGTCACCACGTGCACGCCCTTGCCGGTCAGCGCATTGAGATACACGGCCAGCGTGGCGGTCAGCGTCTTGCCTTCGCCGGTGCGCATTTCGGCAATCTTGTTGTCGTTCAGCACCATGCCGCCGATCATCTGCACGTCGAAGTGACGCATCTTCATGATCCGCTTGCTGGCTTCGCGGCAGACGGCGAAAGCCTCAGGCAGCAGTGCCTCGAGCGACTCGCCGCCGGCATGGCGCTGGCGGAATGTCTCGGTCATGCCACGCAACTCGTCGTCCGAGAGCTTCTCGAACTTCGGCTCGAGCGCATTGATCTGCTCGACCGTGCGGCGATATTGTTTGATCAGCCGTTCGTTGCGGCTGCCGAAGACTTTCTTGAGAAGGCCCGTGATCATCGAGTGCTTTCACCTGCGAGCGACCAGCGGCGAACCGGGCAGCCACGCGCGAGGAATGGGTGGATTGGCGCAAAACGCCGAGTTTATCATGTGCCGATGTCCTGACCGGACCGCTGCCAGGCCAGAATCTGCATGGGCGCAACAGGCCCGGGCGATAACCGGAGCCGCCCGTCCGGGACAGGCTACCGGTGAGGTTGGGACAACCTCACCGACTTCAATGTTCCGCTGCGTGCCCAGGGTTCGACGATCAGCGGATGGCGGTACGGTCGGTTGGGGAGAGCGCCTCGGCCAAGGGCGCCGGTGCGGCCGCGTTCAGAAAGCCGTTCGGATTACGTGGCAAACCGTTCACATGGACCTCGAAGTGCAGGTGCGCGCCGGTCGAGCGCCCCGTGCTGCCGACCCGGGCAATCATCTGGCCAGGGCGGACGATATCGCCGGCCCGAACCAGCGACTTCGACGCATGAGCATACCGGGTCTTGAGTCCGTTACCGTGATCGATATCAATCATGTTGCCGTACTCGTTGTGCCATTCCGCTGCCACCACCACGCCACCTGCGGCCGCCAGGATCGGCGTGCCGGTGGGCGCCACGAAGTCCACGCCATCATGCTGAGAGCGGCGACCGGTGAAAGGATCGATCCGCGCACCGAAGCTGGATCCGTCGTACCCGGTTGCTACGGGAAGCACCCGGGGGATGCGTCGTTCTCTCATCTGACGGTCCATCAACGCGGTCTCGATCACGTCAAAGTAGTCGACGCGGTGCTCGGCCTGCTCGCCCAAGCGCGCCAGCTCGGCGCGCAACTCCGGCAAGGTCAGTTCGGTCGACTGCGCCGGCGCGGTCGGGCCGCCACGGGCCGGACGATGGCGAAAGTCGAAATCCTGGGGGGCAATGCCGGCGAGACCCGAAACCCGCTCACCGAGGGCATCGAGACGGACCATCTGCGCCTGCAGATCGCCCACGCTCGCGGCAAGCACCGCCAGGTTCTGCCGTAGAAAGGCGTTTTCGCGTGCTTGTCGCGAGACCTCGGGCGACGCTTGGGAGCGCGCCACGAGCCAGGTCACCCCTGAAGCGGCGGCAGCAACGAGCGAGCAGAGCGCCAGCATGAGCAGCGCGACGCGCAGGCGCGTGAGATGAAAACGAAGCATCCGCTGCTCGCGCGGATGTAGCACGATGATTTGCATGACCTAACCCCACCCCAAAAGACGGGGCCGCTCTTTCGGCCCCGTGCGCACGCGGGCAAAGGCATCCCGGCTCTCGGACGGGCAAGGATTGCGCGCTAGAATGCGCGCATGCGCATGTTCACTCACCACGCTCACCAGACCCCTGCGGCCAAGCCACTCAATGACTGGCTGGCCAAGGCCGGGCCGGTTTCGGCGCTGATGCAGACCGCGCGGCAACTGGCATCTCTGGAAGCGGAAGTCCTGTCGCTCCTGCCGCAAGGCATGCGGGCCGGCATCGCCGTGGCCGGCATCAAGACTGACGACCGGGGACCGCAAACGGAACGCACACTGTTGTTGCTTGCCGCGCATGGCGCGGCGGCCGCGCGGGTCCGGCAAGTGGTGCCGACCCTGCTTTCCCGGCTGCAACAACGGGGATCGCAGGTTACCGCAATCCGTGTACGGGTACAACCGGAGGTCGGGCGTGGCGATTGGGACACTGACCCGGTCGAACGCAAGCCGCGAACGGCCAATCTATCGCCCGCCGGATTGCACAGCATGGACGTGCTGGCGCACAACCTGGAGGCGTCACCGCTGAAGGATGCGGTGGTGGCCTTGCTGGCCCGGCATCGCTGATTCGATCCTCGCTACGCCCGCTCAGCCCCCTTATCAGTAGTTTGTTGCGGCTGGATGCGCGGCCCGGCACCATCCCACAGACAACAAAAAACCCCGCGCTCTTTCGAGGCGCGGGGTTTCGATCGAAGCTTGATGCCAGTCAGTTGTCAGGCAAATGCCGGCTGAGCCTGTGGCAGGAACGCGACGGGCGCTTCCTCGACCTTGTCGAAGGTCACGAATTCGTAGGCTTCCTGGTCCGCCAGCAGCGCGCGCAGCAACTGATTGTTCATGCCATGGCCAGATTTGTGCGCAACATATGAAGCAATCAGCGGATGGCCGATCACGTACAGGTCGCCAATCGCGTCGAGGATCTTGTGGCGGACGAACTCGTCGCCGTAGCGCAGTTCCTCGTTGTTCAACATGCGGTGCTCGTCGAGCACGATCGCGTTGTCGAGGCTGCCCCCGCGTGCCAGGCCCATCTCGCGCAGTGCCTCAACTTCATGGGCAAAACCGAAAGTGCGGGCACGGGCGATTTCACGGACGTAGCTGGTGTCGGCAAAGTCGATCGTGAACGTCTGACCCGTCTTGTCGACAGCGGGATGGCGGAAGTCGATCGTGAAGGCAAGCTTGAAACCGAAGAACGGCTCCAGGCGAGCCAGCTTGTCGCCATCGCGGACTTCCACGGCTTTCTTCACGCGGATGAAACGCTTGGCCGCAGGCTGCTCTTCCATGCCCGCCGACTGCAGCAGGAACACGAACGATGCCGCGCTGCCGTCCATGATCGGAATTTCTTCGGCGTCGACGTCGACATAAAGATTGTCGACACCCAGGCCGGCGCAGGCCGACATCAGGTGTTCAACGGTCGAAACGCGCGCGCCGTCCTTCTGGAGCACCGATGCCAGACGGGTATCACCAATGGCCGAAGCCGCCGCATGGATTTCCACGGCCTCGGGCAGGTCGACGCGGGTAAAGACAATGCCGGTATCGGCCGGAGCCGGGCGCAGGGTCAGCGTCACTTTGCGGCCCGAGTGCAAACCGATACCAACCGTCTTCACCAGGGATTTGATAGTGCGCTGTTTGAGCATGACGGCCTCAACTATTATTAAAAGCTATTGGGCGTAAAACTTGATAACGCGATACTACCATTACTCGGTCTATTGCGCTGCACCACTTTGTTTCGGGGTGTTAGACAACGTCCGAAATGATACGCATAAAGCATTCACGCCCGAACTACCGTATCAGGCGCGCAACGCTTGCAGCACCCATTCGGCACTGCTGACCTTGAACTCGCCCGGCTCCTCGACGAACAGGTGGGTCACCACACCGTCATCGACGACCATCGCATAGCGTTTGGCGCGCACACCCAGGCCGCGCTGGCTCAGGTCCTGATCCAGCCCCAGGGCCTTGGCCCATTGCGCGGCGCCGTCACCCATCATCCTGACCTTGCCTGTGGCCTTCTGCTCGCGTCCCCAGGCACCCATCACAAAGGCGTCGTTGACCGAGTGGCACCAGATTTCGTCGACACCGGCGGCACGCAAGGCATCGTACTCCTTGAGATAGCTGGGCACATGCTTCGCGGAGCAAGTCGGGGTAAAAGCGCCGGGCAGGCCGAAGACCACGATCTTGCGGCCCTTGACCAGTTCGGCCACCGAAAACGCATTCGGCCCGAGCGCGCAGCCTTCGGATTCGGTTTCGAAAAATTCGTACAGCGTGGCGTCGGGGACGCGTTGCCCAATGGCGATCATGGGAGATTCCTCCTCTCGGTAGAAACCCTGCCTGCATCATAGGGGCGGATGCCGTTGCAACCAAGCGTCGCATTGGCGAATCCTGGCTTCAGCTATGTCAAGTGCAGGGCAGTCGGCTTGCTGCTCAAACGCCGCGCGGCGCGTCTTGTGGACGCGCCGCGCGGACGGGGGCACATCCCGCCGCTGGGAGGCGGGAAACCAGTCCGGGGAGGCGGCCGATGGCCTGCCTGCCCGGCAACGGGATGCGGACGGACTGCTTTCGGCGCGGGCGCGACGCGTGCCGGCGCACTGACGGATGGCGTCAGTCCAGGCAATCACCGAGCGGAAAGGGAGCGCTCGGGCGATGCGGAACGGACCAGCGACAACCCGCCAGGCACGCGGCCAACGCCACGGCCCTGCCGGAGCCCAACTCAGTCAGCCTGCTTGCGCAGGAAGGCCGGGATGTCGTACGTATCCACGCCCTTCTCTTGCAGCGCCGCCACGTGGGCGGACGCCGACTCGCGCGAGCTGCGCCACACGGCCGGCGTATCCAGGCCGCTGTAGTCCGGCGATGCATGCGCCGGGGCAGCGGTCAGGCCAGCCATCATCTGCACCGGGATGTTGTCCGTGCCGGTTTTCAGCAGCGTCATCGGCTGCTGCTTCTTGGCCGAACGGCCCAGGCCAGTGGCCACCACGGTCACGCGCAGCGCGTCGCTCATCGAATCGTCGTACACCGTACCGAAGATCACGGTCGCGTCTTCCGCAGCGTAGCTGCGGATCGTGTTCATGACTTCCTTGGTTTCCGACAGCTTCAACGAGCGGCTGGCCGTGATGTTGACCAGCACGCCACGCGCGCCGGACAGGTCCACACCTTCGAGCAGCGGGCTGGCCACGGCCTGTTCGGCGGCCAGGCGGGCGCGATCCACGCCGGACACGGTAGCCGTGCCCATCATGGCCTTGCCCTGCTCGCCCATCACCGTCTTCACGTCTTCAAAGTCGACGTTCACGAGACCGTCGACATTGATGATTTCGGCGATGCCAGCGACAGCGTTATGCAGCACGTCATCGGCGCACTGGAAGCACTTGTCCATCTCGGCGTCGTCGCCCATCACTTCGAACAGCTTCTCGTTGAGCACAACGATCAGCGAGTCCACCGACGACTCGAGTTCGCCCGAACCGTGTTCGGCCACCTTGGCACGGCGCGCGCCTTCGAAGTCGAACGGCTTGCTGACCACGCCCACGGTCAGGATGCCCATTTCCTTGGCCACCTGCGCCACGATCGGCGCAGCACCGGTACCGGTGCCACCGCCCATGCCGGCAGTGATGAAGACCATGTGCGCGCCGCGCAGGGCGTCGGCGATCTGGTCACGCGCCTGCTCCGCGCAGTTACGGCCAACTTCCGGCTTGGCACCGGCTCCAAGGCCGGTGTTGCCCAGTTGCAGCACGCGCGATGCGGTGGAGCGCTTCAGCGCCTGGGCATCGGTATTCATGCAAATGAATTCCACACCCTGTACGCCACGGCTGATCATGTGCTGCACGGCATTGCCGCCCGCGCCGCCCACGCCCACCACCTTGATGATGGTGCCGTCCTGAATCTCCGTTTCGATCATGTCAAAGTCCATCACTGCCTCCGAGAAAAATCAGTCCCCAAACGCTGCAGCCTCCCCGCCGCAACCCTTGGTTCCTGAACAAGAAACCATCAAGAACAACTAACCAGAAAAACTGCGAAAAAACTGCTCAACGTGCATTTCCGCCATCTCGCTGACGCCAGTCGCGTATCACGTCAAAGAAAACCTGACCGGCAAACTCATCAGAAGTTGCCGACAAACCATTCCTTCATGCGTCCCCACACCTGCTTCACGGAGCCGCTCTGCACCGCCACCTTGCGGCCGCGCATACGCTGAACGCATCCTTCCTGCAGCAGGCCCATCACCGTGGAGTAACGCGGGCTCTTCACGACTTCGTGCAGGTTGCCGCGATACTCGGGCACGCCCACGCGCACGGGCTTCAGGAAGATGTCTTCGCCCAGTTCCACCATGCCCGGCATCATGGCCGTGCCACCGGTGATCACCACGCCCGAAGACAGCAGTTCCTCGTAGCCCGACTCGCGCACCACCTGGTGCACCAGCGAATAGAGTTCCTCGATACGCGGCTCGATCACGGCGGCCAGCGCCTGACGGCTCAGCGTGCGCGTGCCGCGGTCGCCCACGCCAGGCACCTCGATCATGTCTTCCGGGTCGGCGATCGCCTGCTTGGCAATGCCGTACTGCATCTTGATGTCCTCGGCATCGGGCGTCGGCGTGCGCAGCGCCATGGCGATGTCGTTGGTGATCTGGTCCCCGGCGATCGGGATCACGGCCGTGTGCCGGATCGCGCCTTCGCTGAAGATGGCGATGTCCGTCGTGCCGCCGCCGATATCCACCAGCACCACGCCGAGTTCCTTCTCGTCCTCTGTCAGCACCGCCAGGCTCGAGGCCAGCGGCTGCAGGATCAGGTCGTGCACTTCCAGGCCGCAGCGGCGCACGCACTTGACGATGTTCTGGGCCGCGCTAACCGCGCCCGTCACGATATGCACCTTCACTTCGAGCCGGATACCGCTCATGCCGATGGGCTCGCGCACATCCTCCTGGCCGTCGATGATGAATTCCTGGGTCAGGATGTGCAGGATCTGCTGATCGGTCGGGATGTTGACCGCCTTGGCGGTCTCGATCACCCGGGCCACGTCCGTCTGCGTGACTTCCTTGTCCTTGATCGCCACCATGCCGCTCGAGTTGAAGCTGCGGATATGGCTGCCGGCAATGCCGGTGAACACCTCGGCGATCTTGCAGTCAGCCATCAGCTCGGCTTCTTCCAGCGCGCGCTGGATCGACTGCACGGTTGCCTCGATGTTGACCACGACCCCCTTCTTCAAACCCTTGGACTCGGACTGGCCCATCCCGATCACCTCATAGCTGCCGTCGGGGCGCAGTTCCGCCACCACGGCCGCCACCTTCGAGGTGCCGATGTCTAGACCGACCAGTAGGTCCTTGTATTCCTTGCTCATCGAGTTTTCTCCGCGTTCTTACTCTTGAGTCGCGTCGGATTGTTGTTGGTGTTACCGGCCGAAGCCGCCTGGGGGGTTGCCGTGCCGCTGGCAGCCTTGGTCGCCGCCTTGGCCGCCGCCGCTGCCTGCGCATCGGTCAGGAAGCGCACGCTGGCCGCCCGGATCGCGAATCCGTTGGGATAGCGCAGATCGGCATACTCGATCTGCTTGCCCATCTGCTCCGTGACCTGCGGCCACGACGCCACGAAGCGCTTGACCCGCGCCTCCATGGCCGTGCGATCCTCGTCGTTCTGCTCGCGGCCGAATTCGACGACCATGCCGTTAGACAACTTGGCACGCCATGCATAACGCCCCGACAGCGCGACGGCCAGCGGTTCGAGCTTCATCGGCTTGAACCACTCGCGCATGATCTCCAGCTTCTCGACCACGTCTCCCTCGCTGTCCGGCGGTCCGTCAAGCGCCAGCAGTTGGGCATCCTCTTCGGCCTCGGCGGTGTTGGCCACGAATACCTCGCCATAGGTATTGATCAGCCTGCCACTATCCGGACCACCCCAGGTACCGAGGGGCTCATGCTCTTCCACCTGGATCGCCAGGCCGTTCGGCCACTCGCGTCGCACGCTCGCGTGGCGCACCCAGGGCACCGACTCGAACGCCTGGCGCGCCGTGTTCAGGTCGAGCGTGAAGAAGTTGCCGGCCAGCTTGCCCAGCGCGTTCGCCCGCACGCTCGGCGCGTTCACGTGGCGCAACGGCTCGCCATCCATCGACGTCAGCTCGACATGCGTAATGGCGAACACCGGCCGCTGGGCCAGCCACAGCAGCCCAGCCCCAAGCGCCATGAGCGCCACCAGCGCGTATAGCGCTGAGGCGAGCAGGTTGAGCAGGCGCGCGTTATGCCACATGTGTCGTCGGTCAGGCGGTCGGTACTGCGGTTATTCGGGTTTCCAGTGTTCATTCGGATGCAGGTCCAGCGTGGCGGCCGCCAGTACCTGCATGACGAAATCCTCATAGCTGATGCCCTGCGCGCGCGCCGCCATCGGCACGAGCGAATGGCCGGTCATGCCGGGGGACGTATTCATTTCGAGCAGATAAGGCTTGCCGTCACGCGTCAGCATCACGTCCGCGCGGGCCCAGCCGCGACACCCCAGCACCCGGAATGCCTCCACGGCCAGCGCGCGTACTTCGCGCTCCAGCGCGTCGGGCAATGTCGACGGGCACAGGTATTGGGTATCGTCAGTAAAATACTTATTTTGATAGTCGTAGTTCGACTCCGGCGCGACAATCTTGATAACCGGGAGCGCTTCGGCCGTCGGACCCTCGCCCACGATCGGGCAAGTCAGCTCCGCGCCGTCGATGAACGTCTCGGCGATCACGTCGGCATCGAGCCCTGCAGCCTTCTCGAACGCAGCGCGCATCTGGTCCGCGGCGACCACCTTGGTCAGGCCGATCGACGACCCTTCACGGGCCGGCTTGACGATCAGCGGCAGGCCAAGATCGGCAACCACGGCATCGAAATCGGTATTCGCGTAGAGCATCGCGAAGCGCGGCGTGGTCAGGCCATGCGTCATCCACAGGCGCTTGGTAGCCTGCTTGTCCATGGCCAGCGCCGACGCCAGCACGCCGCTGCCGGTATAGGGGATGCCAAGCTGCTCGAGCAGGCCCTGCATCGTGCCGTCTTCGCCGTAGCGGCCGTGCAGCGCGATAAAAACGCGGTCGAAACCTGCCGCAGCCAGTTCGCTGATCGGCTGCAGACCCGGATCGAACGGATGCGCATCGACGCCGCGCGACTTCAGCGCGGCCAGCACGCCGTTCCCGGACAGCAGCGAGATCTCGCGCTCGGCCGACTTGCCGCCCAGCAGCACGCCAACCTTGCCCAGCGACTTCGGATCGATATTGGGATGGGCGACGAAGCTCATTGCTGCCCCCCTTGTTGATGCGATACCAACTGGCCCGGCACCGCGCCGATCGAGCCAGCGCCCATGGTTACGACCACATCGCCGGGCCGTACGGCATTCAGGATGGCCTGGGGCATGTCCTCGATCTGCTCGACAAAAACGGGTTCTACCTTGTTTGCGACGCGCAGCGCGCGCGTCAGCGCGCGGCCATCGGCCGCGACGATCGGCGATTCACCGGCGGCGTACACCTCCGCCAGCAGCAGCGCGTCGACGGTGCCCAGCACCTTGACGAAGTCCTCGAAACAGTCGCGCGTGCGTGTAAAACGATGGGGCTGGAACGCCAGCACCAGGCGGCGGTCCGGGAACGCGCCGCGCGCGGCGGCCAGCGTCGCGGCCATCTCGACCGGGTGGTGGCCGTAGTCGTCGACCAGCGTGAACGTGCCCGAACCGTCGGGCGTCGCCACCTCGCCATAGCGCTGGAAGCGGCGGCCCACGCCGTGAAACTCGCGCAGCGCCTTGACGATCGACGCGTCCGGCACTTCGAGTTCGGTGGCGATCGCGATAGCGGCCAGCGCGTTCTGCACGTTGTGAATCCCCGGCAGGTTCAGCACGATGTCGAGCGGCGGCTCGGCGTGGCCATTGAGCTGGCGCAGCACGGTGAAGTGCATCTGTCCATCGACGGCGCGCGCATTGACGGCGCGAATCTGCGCGTCCTCGGCAAATCCGTAGCGCACCACCGGCTTGGACACGAACGGCAGGATCTCGCGCACGTTCGGATCATCGACGCACAGCACGGCAATGCCGTAGAACGGCAAGCGCTGGGTGAACTCCACGAACGCCTGCTTGAGCCGGGCAAAATCATGCCCGTAGGTGTCCATGTGGTCGGCGTCGATATTGGTGATGACTTCCATCACCGGAAACAGGTTCAGGAACGACGCGTCGGACTCGTCGGCTTCCGCGACGATGAAATCGCCCGTGCCGAGCCGCGCGTTGGCGCCGGCTGAATTCAGGCGGCCACCGATCACGAACGTCGGATCGAGCCCGCCTTCGGCCAGCACCGATGCCACCAGGCTGGTCGTGGTGGTCTTGCCATGGGTGCCGGCAATGGCCACACCCTGCTTCAGGCGCATCAGCTCGGCCAGCATCACCGCACGCGGCACCACCGGGATACGCCTGGCGCGGGCTGCCAGCACTTCGGGGTTGTCGTTGGTCACCGCGGTGGATACCACCACGGCATTGGCGCCCGTCACGTTCTCCGCGCCGTGGCCATGAGCCACGCGCGCGCCGAGCGAAGCCAGGCGCCGCGTGGCGGCATTGCTGCCCACGTCGGAACCCGAGACCTTGTAGCCCAGATTCAGCAGGACCTCGGCGATGCCGCTCATGCCGGCCCCGCCAATACCTACGAAGTGGATGTTCTTGACAATATGCTTCATTGAATTCGTTTCACGATTTACCCGCCAACTGGCTGCAGATCTCGGCGACGCGCCGGGTTGCCTCCGGTTTGGCCAGGCCGCGCGCAGCGCGCGCCATGTCCTTCAATTGCGTCCGCGACAGGCCGGCGAGCGTCTTCGCCAGACCTTCCGCGGTCAGTTCGTTCTGTTGCACCAGCAACGCAGCGCCCTGCTTCGACAGGAACGTCGCGTTGGTGGTCTGGTGATCGTCCACCGCATGCGGAAACGGCACGAACAGCGCCGCCACACCGGCGGCCGCCACTTCGGAAACCGTCATCGCGCCCGCGCGGCAGATGACCAGATCGGCGTCGGCATAGGCCGCCGCCATGTCGTCGATGAATGGCACGGTATCGCCGGCCACGCCCGCCGCGGCGTAGTTCGCACGCAGCGTATCGATCTGTTTCACGCCGGCCTGATGCTTGACGACCGGGCGCTGCCCCTCGGGCAGCAGCGCGATCGCCTTCGGCACCACGTCGTTGAGTGCGGCCGCGCCAAGGCTGCCACCCACCACAAGCACGTGCAGCGGGCCGGTGCGATGGTCGTAGCGTGACTCCGGCGCCGGAATCTGCGCCAGTTCGGCACGCACCGGATTGCCGGTCCACTCGCTGTTCGGCAACGTGTCCGGGAACGCGCAGAGCACGCGGTCCGCGACCTTCGCCAATACCTTGTTCGCCAGGCCAGCGATCGAGTTCTGTTCGTGCAGCACCAGTGGGCGCCCAAGCAGCGACGCCATCATCCCTGCCGGGAAGGTGATATAGCCGCCCATGCCGAGCACCACGTCCGGCTTCACCCGACGCAGCGCGCCGATGCTCTGCCAGAACGCGCGCAGCAGGTTCAGCGGCAGCAGGAGCTTGGTCAGCAGGCCCTTGCCACGCAGTCCACCGAACTGGATGTACTCCATCGGGATGTCGTGCTTCGGCACCAGCGTCGCTTCCATGCCCGTACGATTGCCGAGCCAGACCACCCGCCAGCCCTCGTCACGCAACGCACGCGCGACCGCCAGCCCCGGGAACACGTGGCCCCCGGTGCCGCCAGCCATCACGAGCAGCGTGCGTGCGGTCATACCTTCCCTCCGCGCATCAACACCCTGTTCTCGTAGTCAATGCGCAGGACAATCGCCAACGCCACACAGTTCATCAGGATGCCCGAGCCGCCATAGCTGACCAGTGGCAGCGTCAGGCCCTTGGTCGGCAGCAGGCCCAGGTTCACGCCCATGTTGATGAACGTTTGCCAGCCGATCCAGATGCCCATGCCCTTGGCCACCAGACCGGCGAAGGTACGGTCGAGCTGCAGCGCCGTACGGCCGATGTCGAAGCAGCGGCGGACCATCCAGTAGAACAGCACGATCATCACGAGCACGCCGATGAAGCCGAATTCCTCGCCGATCACCGCCAGGATGAAGTCAGTGTGGGCTTCCGGCAGGTAGTGCAATTTCTCGATGCTGCCGCCCAGGCCCACACCAGTCCATTCGCCACGGCCGAAGGCGATCAGCGAGTGCGTGAGCTGATAAGCCTTGCCGAGCGCGTTACTTTCTTCCCACGGATTCAGGTACGCAAAGATCCGCTCGCGACGCCACGGCGATGCCGTAATCAGCAGCGCGAACGCGCCCACGGCCACGCCGACCAGGCCGGCGAACAGCTTGCCGTTGATGCCGCCCAGGAACAAGATGCCCATCGCCACGGCCGCGATCACCAGGAACGCGCCCATATCGGGTTCGAGCAGTAGCAGCATCCCCACCACGACCACGGCCACCCCCATCGGAAGGAAGCCCTTCGAGACGGTCTGCATCCACTCCTGCTTGCGCACCGTGTAGTTGGCCGCGTACAGCACCACGGCCAGCTTCATCAGTTCGGACGGCTGGAAATTCATCAGGCCAAGCGGAATCCAGCGCCGCGCGCCGTTCACGCCCTTGCCGACGAACGGCACCAGCACGATCACCAGCAGGATCAGGGCGACGATGAACAGCTTCGGCGCGTAACGGTCCCAGACCTTCACCGGAATCTGGAACGCCACCAGCGCCGTGGAGAGTCCGATCACCAGGCTGAACGCGTGGCGCACCAGGAAATGGGCCTCGCGGTAGTTGGCGTAGCGCGGCGAGTCCGGCAGCGCGATCGACGCCGAGTAGACCATCACCAGGCCGAACGTCAGCAGTACGATCGCTACCCACAGCAGGGGCTGGTCGTACTCCATCATGCGGGAGCGGGTCGGCTTGACGCCGGACACCGCATCACGCAGGCCACCCCAGGCATTGCCAATGGTGGCGCCGATGAATCCGCTGCGCTTGACCTGCGAGTCGCTCATGGCATGATCCCCCGGGACAAAGCCAGTTCTTCCACCGCGCCGCGGAACACCTGGGCGCGATGCACGTAGTTACGGAACATGTCGAGGCTGGCGCAGGCCGGCGACAGCAGCACCACGTCGCCCGCTTCCGCGAGGCTGGCGGATTTCTCTACCGCTTCCTCCAGCGAGCCGGCGTCGATCAGCGGTTTGCCGGTCGCCTCCAGCGCTTCGCGCAGCGCGCCCGCATCCTTGCCGATCAGCACCACGGCGCGCGCGTATTGCGCCACCGGCGCGACCAGCGGCGAGAAATCCTGGCCCTTGCCCTCACCACCGGCGATCAGCACCACGTGCTTGTCCAGCCCGCTCAGTGCAGCCACGGTGGCGCCGACGTTCGTTCCCTTGCTGTCGTCGAAGTACTCGACTTCATCGATCGTTGCCACCCATTCCACGCGGTGCGGCTCGCCGCGATACTCGCGCAGGCCGTGCAGCAGCGCGTTCAGCGGCAGGTCGATCGCGCGGCACAGCGCCAGCGCGGCCATCGCGTTGGTGGCGTTGTGCATGCCACGGATGTGCAGCGCGTCGGCCGGCATCAGGCGCTTGTGGCGCACCGGCACGACGGCATCGGCGACGACATCGTCCTTCTTGCGGCGGCGCGGCTTCTGCTCGGCATCGGCTTCGGTGTCGGGCTCGGCCAGCACGAGCCATGGCATCCCGCCTTCGCGCAGCACGCCGTAGCTGCCCGGCGTCTCGGGCAGGTCGGTGCCGAACGTGACCAGCGTGGTGCCGCGGCGGGCCATGTTCATCGTCAGCGGGTCCTGCCGGTTGAGCACCTGCAGGCAACCCTTCTCGGCCGGGCCGAAGATGCGCGCCTTGGCGGCGGCATACGCTTCCATGCTGCCGTGCCAGTCGAGGTGGTCCTGCGTGACATTGAGCACCGTGGCCGCGTGCGGCGCCAGCGAGAACGTGTATTCGAGCTGGAAGCTGGACAGTTCGAGCACCCAGACATCGGGCAACGTGGCGCTTGCGATGCAGGCCGACAGCTTGTCCAGCGCGGACGGGCTGATATTGCCTGCCACGCCTACGGTCTTGCCTGCGCGCTCGATCAGCCGGCCGGTCAGCGCGGTGGTCGTGGTCTTGCCGTTGGTACCGGTGATGGCCAGCACGCGCGGGGCGTAGCCCGACGTGGCCTCCAGGTAGCCAATCGCCTGGGCGAACAGTTCGATCTCGCCCCAGACAGGAATACTGCGTGCCTGCGCCGCCTCGAGCAGCGCCCGCGTATTGGGTTCGAGCGGGGACAGCCCGGGGCTGATCGCCACCAGACCGATATCGTCGAGCAGGTTCTCGGTGAACTGCCCGCCCACGAACTGGGCCGTGGTCAGTTCCGCCTGCAGGAAGACAAGGTTGGCGGGCGCCTCGCGTGTGTCGGCCACGCGCACGCGGCAGCCATTCAGGCCGCACCAGCGTGCCATGGCCAGCCCCGATTCACCGAGGCCAAGTACCAGCACATGAGGTTTCTGCAACACGCCAAACACTTCGTTTTCCTGCCTTGTAGAGTCCGTAGGTTAAAAATTTCAGCCCGGGTTCAGCGCAGCTTCAGCGACGACAACCCGATCAGCACCAGCAGCATCGTGATGATCCAGAAGCGCACCGTCACTTGTGTTTCCTTCCAGCCGCCCAGTTCGAAGTGGTGATGCAGCGGCGCCATGCGGAACAGCCGGCGGCCTTCGCCGTAACGACGCTTCGTGAACTTGAACCACGACACCTGGAGCATCACTGACAGCGTTTCCACCACGAAGATCCCGCCCATCACGAACAGCACGATCTCCTGGCGCACGATCACCGCGACCGTGCCCAGCGCCCCGCCCAGCGCCAGCGCGCCGACGTCACCCATGAACACGCGTGCCGGGTGGGCGTTGAACCAGAGGAACGCCAGACCCGCGCCGGCCATCGCCGAGCAGAAGATCAGCAGTTCGCCCGCGCCGGGAATGTGCGGGAACAGCAGGTACTTGCTGTAGACCGCATTGCCCATCACGTAGGCAAACACGCCAAGGCCGCCGCCCACCAACACCACGGGCATGATCACGAGGCCGTCCAGGCCGTCGGTCAGGTTCACCGCGTTGCTCGAGCCAACGATCACCAGATAGGTCAGCACGATGAAACCGGTCACGCCGAGCGGGTAGCTCACTTCCTTGAAGAAGGGCACGATCAGGTTCATCTTGTACGGCACGTCGGCAAACATGCCGCCCTCGATCCAGCTCAGGAACAGGCTCCAGATGCGCACGTTGCTGGCCTCGGACACCGAGAACGCCAGATACACGGCGGCAACCAGACCGATCAGCGTCTGCCAGAAAAACTTCTCGCGGCTCGACATGCCGCGCGGATCGCGATAGACCACCTTGCGGTAGTCGTCGACCCAGCCAATCGCGCCATAGCCCAGCGTCACGAGCAGCACAACCCAGATGAAGCGGTTGCCCCAGTCACACCAGAGTAATGTCGAGATCGCGATCGAGATCAGCACCAGCACGCCACCCATGGTCGGCGTGCCGGCCTTCACCAGGTGCGTCTGCGGGCCGATCGTGCGTACGGCCTGACCGATCTTCAGTTCGGTCAGGCGGCGAATCACCCACGGCCCGAAACCCAGGCCGATCACCAGCGCGGTGACGTTGGCCATCACCGCGCGGAAAGTCAGATAGTTGACGACCCGCAGGAAGCTGTAGTCGTTCTGCAGCCACTGGGCCAGTGTCAATAACATCGTTGGTCTGTTTCGTTAATGAGCGGAAGGTGATGCGACAAGCGCATCGACCATCCGTTCCATGCGCATGAAGCGCGATCCCTTCACCAGCACGGCCGCTGCATTGGCCACCGTGCCCTCCTTGTCTGCCTCCAGCGCCTGCGCCAGGTCTTCCGCGCGAGCGAAATACCGTGCGCCACCGCCATATGCCTGCACCGCGTGCGGTGCGAGTTCGCCTGTTGCCCAGAGCGCGTCGATGCCGCGCTCGCGCGCGTACGCACCGATCTCGGTGTGGAACATCGGCCCCTGGTCCCCTACCTCGCCCATATCGCCCAGCACCAGCAGGCGCGGCGTCGCAAATCCGGCCAGCACGTCGATCGCGGCACGCATCGAATCCGGGTTGGCGTTGTACGTGTCGTCGATAACGACGATGCCCGCTGGCGTGTGCTTCACCTGCAGGCGGCCCTTCACGGCGGTGAAGCCGGCGATGCCGGTCTGGATCGCCGCCACATCGACGCCTGCGGCCAGCGCGCACGCCGTGGCCGCCAGCGCGTTGCGCACGTTGTGCACACCCAGCACCTGCAGGCGCAGCGTGAAGCGCAGGTCTGGCGCGGTCACGTCCAGCACCTGCACGCCATTCTCCAGCGATACCGTGGCCCGTACGTCAGCCGAAGCATCGGTCCCGAACGACAGCACCTTCCGTGTGCCGGCGGCCTGACGCCAGATGGCCGCATAGGCGCCACCGCTTTCGGCATCGACCGGAAACACGGCCACGCCATCGGCGGGCAGCGCGGCGATGGCGCTGGCGTGTTCATGCGCCACGGCCTCCACGCTGACCATGAATTCCTGGTGCTCGCGCTGGGCGTTGGTGACCACCGCCACGGTCGGCTGGGCAATGCCGGCCAGGTAGATCGTCTCACCCGGGTGATTCATGCCCAGTTCGAGCACGGCCAGCTTGTGATGCGCGCGCAGGCGCAGCACGGTCAATGGCAGGCCGATGTCGTTGTTCAGGTTGCCGCCCGTTGCCAGACGATCGCCCTCACCCACGGCCGCGGCAAAGATCGCCGCGATCATTTCCTTGACCGTGGTCTTGCCATTGCTGCCGGTCACGGCCACCGTCGGCGGCGTGAACGTGTGGCGCCAACCCGTGGCCAACTGGCCGAGGCCGGTGCGCGTGTCGGGCACGATCAGCGCCGGCACGTCGACGTCGACCTTGCGGCTCACCATCACCGCGGCGGCGCCGCGCGCGACCACATCGGCCAGAAAATCGTGGGCGTCGAAACGCTCACCCTTGAGCGCGACGAACAGGTCGCCGGGCTCGACGGTACGGCTGTCGGTATGCACGCGCGAAAACGAGCGCGCAGCATCTCCGGAAATACTTGCGCCGGCAATCCAGCCAGCGGCTTGCTGCAGAGTCGTCATCGGTTGGCGGTTCATGCCGACACCCCCCGCGCGCCCAGGGTCAGGCGCACGTGCTCGCGGTCGGAGAACGGGCGCTTGCGCCCCTGGATCTCCTGCGTGGCTTCGTGGCCCTTGCCGGCCACGAGCACCACGTCGGCCGGGGCGGCATGTTTGATGGCGTAGAGAATGGCGGCGGCGCGGTCCTCGATCAGCGCGGCGCGGGCGCGGTCGTTCATGCCGTCGGCGATCGCTTCAAGGATCTCGCGCGGATCTTCGCTGCGCGGGTTGTCACTGGTCAGCACCACTTCATCGGCCAGGCGCTCGGCCACTTCGCCCATCAGCGGGCGCTTGGTGGCGTCGCGATCCCCGCCGCAGCCGAACACGCACCAGAGCTTGCCTTGACGCGCCTGGGCCACGGGCCGCAGCGCGATCAGCGTCTGGACCAGCGCATCGGGCGTATGGGCGTAGTCGACCACGGCCAGCGGGGCATCGTGGCCGCCGAACAATTCCATGCGGCCATCGACCGGCGTCAGGCGGCGCAGCGCATCGATGGCCGCATCCCAGGTCACGCCCTGCGCCAGCGCGGCGCCGAGCACGGCCAGCAGATTGCTGACGTTAAATGCGCCGATCATCGGCGTGGTCACGTCCGCGGTGCCGAAACTGCCATCGACGTGGAACGCCGTGCCGGCGCCAGTGGCCCGCACGCCAGTCGCGCGCAACCACTGGCCGCGTGCCACCGAAGCGCCGGCCTTGCCGTCGATGCCATATTCAATGACTTGCGGGGCACTCACGGCCACCGCGTTGCTGGCTAGCAGGCGCTGGCCCATGCCATCGTCGCGATTGATCACCGCCGCCTTGAGGCCGTCCCACGCAAACAGGCGCGCCTTGGCTGCCTCGTACTCGGCCATCGTGCCGTGGTAGTCGAGGTGGTCCTGGGTCAGGTTGGTCAGCACGGCAACGGCAAACCCGGTGCCGGCCACGCGGCCCTGCTCCAGCCCATGCGAGGAAACTTCCATCGCCACGGCGCGCGCGCCGGCGTCGTGCAGTTCGGCCAGGCTGGCCTGCAACTGAACGGCGTCCGGCGTGGTGAAGCCGGTGAGCTTGAGCGCGTCGGGGAAGCCCGAGCCGAGCGTGCCGATCGTCGCGCATCGCGTGCCTGCCATCTGCAGCAGGCGTGCCAGCCATTGCGAGCACGAGGTCTTGCCGTTGGTGCCCGTGACGCCGGTAATCGTCAGATTGCACGCAGCGATGCCGTACCAGCCAGCCGCGATGGGGCCCGCCAGCTCGTGCAGGTGAGACACTGCCAGGTGGGGCACGCGATCGTCATGGGGCCATGCGAAGTTGTCAGCCTCGTAGACGACGGCCGACGCGCCGGCAGCGATCGCCTTGTCGATATGCGGACGACCATCGGTAGCCAGACGCTCGTTGCCCAGCACATAGGCGAAGAACACGTCGCCCGGTTGCAGGCGGCGCGTATCGCCGGTCAACTGCGCGTTTTCCGGGGCGTGCGTACGCAGCCAGGCCAGCGCGTTGCTGGCCTGGGCGGAGACTTCGAGCGGAAGCAGCGGCTGGCGCGTCATTGGGTCGCGCTCCATGGTTCGCTCTCAGGCACCTTGTCGGTGACCATCAACTGCCGGATCGGCGAGTCGGGCTGGACATTCAGCGCGCGCAGAGCGCCGCCGGTGATGGCCGAGAAGACCGGGCCGGCGACCGCGCCACCGTAGTGGCTGCCGGAGGTCGGCTCGTCCACGCTGACGGCCACGATCACGCGCGGGTTCGACATCGGGGCCAGGCCGATGAACGAGGCGCGGTACT
The DNA here is from genome assembly GCF_000319775.1 of Cupriavidus sp. HMR-1. Classification (NCBI taxonomy): domain Bacteria; kingdom Pseudomonadati; phylum Pseudomonadota; class Betaproteobacteria; order Burkholderiales; family Burkholderiaceae; genus Cupriavidus; species Cupriavidus sp. HMR-1. Next base: position 6,829 of record NZ_ANKP01000234.1, on the reverse strand, counting down.
TGCTGCGGTCGTAGCCGCGGCCTACATGCTTGTATGCAGTGCCGGTCTTGCCGCCGACGCGGTAGCCCATCACCTGGGCCTCGGGCGCGGTACCGCCGGGCGCGGTCACGGTTTCGAGCATGCCGCGCACCTGGCGGGCAACCTGGGGCGACAGGATGCGTTCGCCGTCTGTCGGGCCGTTGGTCTTGAAGATCGACACGGGAATCAGCTCGCCGTCATGCGCGAAGATCGTATAGGCGTGCGCGATCTGGAACAGCGACACCGAGAGGCCATAGCCATAGGACATCGTCGCCTGCTCGATTGGGCGCCAGCTCTTCCACGGCCGCACGCGACCCGCCACGGCACCCGGGAAGCCGATCTTTGGCGCCTGCCCCAGGCCGACGCTGGTAAACATGTCCCACATTTCCTGCGGCTTCATCATCATCGCGATCTTCGTCGTGCCGATGTTGCTCGACTTCTGGATCACGCCGCCCACCGTGAGCGTGCCGTAGTTGTGGGTATCGGAGATCGTCGCGCCTTCGAAGTTGAACTTGCCGGTCGTCACGATGGTCGTCGACGGCGTCACGCGTCCAAGCTGCAGCGCCAGCCCGATCGAGATCGGCTTCATCATCGAGCCGGGCTCGAAGGTATCGGTCAGCACACGGTTGCGAAGCTGCTCGCCCGACAGGCGGCTGCGGTCGTTCGGGTTGTAGGTCGGCCAGTTGGCCAGCGCCAGCACCTCGCCGGTCTGCGCATCGAGCACCACGGCGCTGGCGGCCTTAGCCTTGCTACGCTCGACCACGGCCTTGACCTCGTTGTAGGCCAGGTACTGGATCTTGGCGTCGATCGACAGCTGCATGTCCTCGCCGTCGCGCGGGGTCTTCAGGATGCCAACGTCCTCCACCACGCGGCCCAGGCGATCCTTGATCACCTGACGCGCGCCGGCACGGCCTGCCAGCACGCTTTCACGCGCCAGTTCCACGCCTTCCTGCCCCTTGTCCTCGACGTTGGTGAAGCCGACGATATGCGCCATCGCCTCGCCTTCGGGATAGAAGCGCTTGTATTCGCGAGTCTGGTGAACGCCATCGATCTTGAGCGCGGCGATCTTGTCGGCCGCATCGGGCAGCACCTGGCGCTTCAGGTAGACGAAGCTCTTGTCCTCGTTGAACTTGGCGCGCAGTTCCTTTTCGGACATGTCCAGCAGCTTGGCCAATTGGCGCATGCGCTGCGGATCGAGATCGTTCGGCACGTCCTCAGGCACGGCCCAGATCGCCTTGACCGGCAGGCTGGTGGCCAGCACCAGGCCGTTGCGATCCAGGATCTTGCCGCGCGTGGCGGGCAGCTCCAGCGTGCGCTGGAAACGCTTCTTGCCCTCCATCTCGTAGAACTGGTTGCCCGGGCCCTGAATCCACATCGCGCGCGCGGCCAGCGCCAGGAACGCGGCGAACATCAGGAACACCACGAACTTCGAGCGCCACATCGGCAGGCGCAGACCCAGCACCGGGCTGGCAGAGAACTGGCCGGTGCGAGGACGGGCCGCCTCGCCGCGCGACTTGTTGCCGGCGCGGGCGCGGTTCATGGTTGGCCGGGCCATGCTCATTTGGCTGCCCCCTCTGCGGGTTGTTCGGCATCCGGCGGCGTCGATGGCAGCACCACGCCCTGCAGATACTGGGTACGACCGGCCACCGCCGGCGACATCTTGAGCTGCGTGCGCGCGGCCTCGGCAATGCGCGCGCTCTTGCTGAGCGAGCTTTGCTGGTACTGCAGGCGCGACCAGTCGATATCGAGCTGCTTCTCCTCCGACTGCGCGCGTTCGAGTGCCACGAACAGCGTGCGTGCCTGATGCTGCGCGCTGACCAGCGACAGCGCGCAGAACAACAGGGCGGCAAGGAGGAAGAAGGTCAGGCGGTTCATGCCGACTGCTCTCCGAGTTTTTCGGCCACGCGCATCACCGCGGAACGGGCGCGCGGGTTGCCGGCCACCTCTTCGGCGCCCGGCTTGAATCGGCCCAGCAGTTTCATCGTCGGCTGCGGCAGGTCGGCCGCGCGCAACGGTGCGCGGCGCAGGGCCGGATCGGCATCCCGCTCGGGACGGGCGTGCGCCTGCATGAACCGTTTGACGATACGGTCCTCGAGCGAGTGAAAGCTGATCACCACGAGGCGGCCCCCGACCTGAAGCAGTTCGTACGCCGCCTTCAGGCCTCTTTCGAGGTCCTCAAGCTCTTGATTGATGTAAATCCGTAAAGCTTGAAAGGTGCGGGTCGCAGGGTCCTGGCCCTTCTCGCGTGTTTTGACGGCTTTCGCCACGAGCGCGGCAAGGTCTGAAGTAGTGGCGAGTGCTCCGCCATCGCCGGATTCGCGCCGGCGAGCAACAATCGCCTTTGCAATCTGTAGAGCAAACCGTTCTTCCCCATAGTCTCGTATCACCCTGGCAATGTCATGCTCGTCCGCTTGTGCAAGCCACTCGGCGGCGGTAATGCCGCGCGTGGTGTCCATGCGCATGTCCAGCGGGCCCTCGAAACGAAAGGAAAACCCCCTCGCTGCCTCGTCGATCTGGGGCGAGCTGATTCCCAGGTCGAGCAGCACGCCAGCTACCGGGCCACGGCCGGCCAGCCGATCGCCCATTTCCGCAAAGCTCGCGTGCTCAATGGAGAAGCGGGCATCCTTGATGGTGCCCGCTTCTGCGATTGCTGCCGGATCCTTGTCGAAGGCGACCAGGGTGCCGGCCGGCCCCAGCCGGGCCAGTACTGCCCGGCTGTGCCCCCCTCTGCCGAAGGTGCCGTCCACATAGGCGCCGTCGGGCCGCCAGACGAGCGCATCGACGGCCTCGTCCAGCAACACGGTGCGATGGCGCAGGGTGGTGGTCCCCGGCGATTCGGTAGGGCTCATGACCTCTTCAGAAGGAGAAATTCTTCAATGCTTCCGGCATGCCTTGCGCCATCGCTGCCTGTTCCTTGGCGGCGTAGGTCGCGGCATCCCAAACTTCGAAGTGGCTGCCCATGCCGAGCAGCATCACTTCCTTGTCGAGCATGGCGGCACTGCGCAATTCCGGTGCTATCAGCACGCGGCCTGCGCCGTCCATATCCACGTCGGCGGCGTTACCGAGGAAAATCCGCTTCCACCAATGGGCATCCATCGGCAGCGCCGCTATACGGCCTCGGAAAACCTCCCACTCAGGGCGGGGAAAGAGCAACAGGCATCCATCCGGGTGCTTGGTCAGCGTAACCCGGCCCTCGGCCTGTGTTTGCAGCGCTTCGCGGTGCCTGGCCGGAATGGACATCCGACCCTTGGCATCAAGCGAAAGCGCCGATGCTCCCTGAAACAAGCTCGCCCCCCTGGTAGCCGTCGGCCTCAGAGCCGTCCGGCAGGTCGATTCATCCCTTCCGCTACCAGTTCGGTCTGAGATAAATCATCGCAGAGCCAACCCGGTTTTTCACACAAAAATACACTTCCTCACACTATTTCCCACTTTAGAGGAAGCGTTTTGGCGGGTCAAGGCTCGCTATGGGGCAAGAAACAAGCTTTTTTTAATCAGAACAAAGACTTAGCGCGTCAACCTCACGCACCGCAAAGGTGATTCCTTAATGAAATGAAGAACTTGGGGAGGAAAGCAGAGAAACCACCTGAGAACTACCGGAGGGAATACTGCCGACAGCGTGAAACGCCATCGGTTTCACGCCGTCGGGAAGGATACAACGTTTTGCTGTCAGCCCCTGTCAGGCAAGGGCTCAGGGGACTTTTCCACAACCACCACAGGCAGGTCCGCGACCCATCGCGAATTGGATCGCGACGAAGCGCTTCGAGACGCGCCGATCCTTATCGATCAGATGCGGTAGGCGGTGGTGGTCATGACGCGCGATGCGACTTGCATCAATGCGCGAACTGGTCCCGGCAGTGGGATACCCCCTGCGTTCCTCGCGGCATCGCCGTGGCGGACCTCGTCGTCGCGCATTTGTTCGAGGATTGCGCGCGAGCGGCTGTCCGTGGTGGGCAGGCGGTCGAGGTGGCTGGTCAGATGATGCTCGACCTGACGCTCAGTCTCGGCCACGAAGCCAAGGCTGACCTTGTCGCCGGCGCGTCCCGCCAGAACGCCGATCGCGAACGCGCCGGCATACCAGACGGGATTCAGCAGGCTCGGACGCGAGCCCAGTTCACGCAGGCGGTCCGCGCACCAGGCCAGATGATCCTCTTCCTCTTTGGCGGCAGCATCCATCTGCGCGCGCACGGCCGGCGTTCGCGCGGTCAGCTTCTGCGCCTGGTAGAGGGCCTGGGCGCAAACCTCTCCAACATGGTTGATGCGCATGAGGCCGGATACGTGGCGACGCTCCTCGGGGTTCATCTGCTCCGTTTCCGGAGCCAGCCTGTCTGCAGGGTTGGCGCGCTCCGCGCGGGTCGCACCGGCAATCGCGCGCAACGCGACATCGAATTCTCGGATCAACGTATCCATGTCTGTCTAGGGATGGTCTGCGCGCATATCGAACCTTCGCCCCACTGAAGAGGTAGGTCGCACCAAACGCGCCTTCGGGAATTCCCCCATTGTACCCGCGCGACCCGCGCGAGGCCCGCAACATCGCCCGCAACGCCGCGTCTGTGCTGGCATCTGTCGCTTACAGGTACTTAAAAACCCTGAGTTGTGAAAACCAGACAAGGCGTTTACCACAGGGTCAAAAGAAGTGCTCTTTTGTTAGAGTGGTCGGCAGCTTCCAAGGAAGTCAAGTGCGGAAGGGTGTAGAGGGCTGACTTATGGAGGTCCCTTCCGGGCTTTATCTAATAATTCTTAAGTGGAGATCACCCAGCATGAAAAAGTCGCTTCTCGCGCTTGCCGCGATGAGCGCGTTTGCCACTGCGGCAAATGCGCAATCGAGCGTGACCCTTTATGGTGTCGTGGACTTGCCGATCGAATACACGAACCACCTGGCACCGGGCCTGGGCGCCCCTAACGCCAGCGGCGTTCCTCAAGCGGCGCCGGGCGGCGGCAGCCGTGTTGGTCTGTCTGGCGGCGGCGGCCTGTCCGGCTCGCGTTGGGGCCTGCGTGGCACCGAAGATCTGGGCGGCGGCCTGAAGGCACTGTTCGTGCTGGAAAGCGGCTTTGGCCTTGACGATGGCAAGTCGCAGCAAGGCGGCCGCCTCTTCGGTCGTCAGGCATTCGTGGGTCTGCAAAGCGATACGCTGGGTCGCGTGACCTTCGGTCGCCAGTACACCACGATGTTCGACATGTTCGCGAACTTCTCGCCGACCGGCTACGCGACGCTGTATGAACCGGTGGTGGCCCAACTGGGTACGAACTTCCGCTCGGACAACACGGCCAAGTACACCGCCGTGATCGGCCCAGTCACCGCCGAGGCGCACTGGAGCTTCGGCACGGGCGTCGGCGCGATCGGCACGACCCCGCTGGCCGGCGGCGGTGCTGGCGAAGTGCCGGGCAACTTCAACAACAACGCAGGCGGTGGCGCTGGCGTGCTGTACATGAGCGGCCCCCTTGGCCTGACGGTTGCCTATGACGAATGGCGTCCGGCGGTCAACATTGGCTCGCCTGGCCGGTCGCGCAAGATCGGCGCAGCCGGTAGCTACACGTATGGCCCGGCCAAGCTGATGGCTGGTTACCGCTATGGCCGTACCACGGACAGCAGCGGCAACGAACTGATCCGCGACAACTACTACTGGATCGGCTTGAACTATCAGGTCAGCGCTCCGCTGGGTCTGACGCTGGCCTACTTCTACGACGACGTCACGCAGCTGCGCGCCCCTGCCGGGGTTGGCCAGGCTGCCCTGCCGTCGAACAATCCCGCCAACCCGTGGCAGATCAGCTTCGTGGCCGACTACAACTTCTCGAAGCGCACCGACGTCTACCTGACGATGGCCTACGCGAAGAACTCGGGCCTGAACTTCGACACGTCGGCGGTCAGCTTCGCCAACGGCTACTACCTGCAGCAAGGCGCCAACAGCCAGGTCGGCGTGGCCCTGGGTATTCGCCACAAGTTCTGATCGAACCGATTCATCGTTCCTTTCAAGGCGCCCACGGGCGCCTTTTTTTTTGCCAGATGCGAGACACGCATAAGGGCTTCACCCCATCCGCCAGGTGGCGGGCACCAGACTAGAATGGCTCCGAGACCGGGACAACCGGCCATTAGCCGGCCCTTATACGGAGACCTCGCCATGTCACACCCACGCCGGCGCACTGTCGCGCTGCTGCTTTCGATTGCCCTGAGCCCGCTGGCGGCCGCTTCGGCCCATGCAGCCGACGCCTATCCCACCAAGCCGATCCGTCTGGTCGTGCCATTCCCGGCCGGCGGCACCACTGACATCCTGGCGCGCGCAGTCTCTGCTGAATTGTCGAAGCTGCCCGGCTGGAACGTGGTGGTCGACAACAAACCCGGCGCCGGCGGCAATATCGGCTCGGACATCGTCGCTAAGTCGGCGCCGGACGGCTACACGCTGCTGATGGGCACCGTAGGGACGCACGGCATCAACCAGTCGCTGTACGGCAAGCTGCCGTACGACCCGATCAAGGACTTCGCGCCGATCACCGAGGTGGCGTCGGTACCCAATGTGCTGGAGGTGAACCCCGCCTTCGCGCAACAGAACAAGATCAATACCGTCAACGATCTCATTGCCTACGCACGGGCTAATCCTGGCAAGCTGAACATGGCATCGAGCGGCAACGGCACGTCGATCCACCTGGCCGGCGAGCTGTTCAAGACCCAGACCAAGACCTACATGGTCCACTTCCCGTACCGCGGCAGCGGCCCCGCGCTGACCGACATGACGGGTGGCACGATGCAGGTGATGTTCGACAACCTGCCTTCCTCCATGGCGCTGATCAAGGCCGGCAAGCTCAAGGCGCTGGCCGT